>NZ_RAWP01000123.1:0-27847 GCF_003668935.1 Corallococcus sp. AB032C
CCCCAAGGAAGCCCCCGCGCCCGCGAAGGCCGTGCACCCGGAGGCCCCGCCTCCGCCCTCGGACACGCGCCGGCCCCAGCCCCAGCTCACCGACGAGGATCGCGAGGTGGTGGAGAACCTGGAGTTGTTGGAGTCGCTGGACGCCGCCGCGGACCTGGAGGTGCTCCTGGAGCTGGCGGACGAGAAGTAGCGGGAACGAAGAAGCCCGGGCCCCCTGTGAAGGGAGTCCGGGCTCTTTCGCATTCAGGCGTGGAAGCCGTGCAGCGCTACTCGACGGTCACGCTCTTGGCCAGGTTGCGCGGCTGGTCCACGTCGTTCCCGCGCATCTCCGCCACGTGGTACGCGAGCAGTTGGAGCGGGATGGTGGCCACCACCGGCGCGAGCAGCGCGCAGGCGGCGGGGATGCGGATGACGTGGTCAGCCAGGGTGTCCGCCTGCGTGTCGTCCTCGTCGAGGATGGCGATGACCTTGCCGCCGCGCGCGCGGACCTCCTCGATGTTGCCGATGATCTTCTCGTACGCGACGTGCGGCTGCTTCGGCGCGATGACCACGACGGGCATCTTCTCGTCGATGAGCGCGATGGGGCCGTGCTTCATCTCACCGCCCGCGTAGCCCTCCGCGTGGATGTACGAAATCTCCTTCAGCTTGAGCGCGCCCTCCAGCGCCACCGGGTGCATGGGGCCGCGTCCCAGGAAGAGGAAGTCCTGCGCGTTCATGAACTCGCGCGCGACGCGCTTCACCTGCGGCTCGCACTTGAGGACCTCTTCAATCATCTTCGGCACCTGGGTCAGGTGCGTCAGGTGCTCCTGCGCGCCCTCCACCGACAGCGTGCCGCGCATGCGGCCCAGCTTCACCGCCAGCAGGTACAGGGTGACGAGCTGCGTGGTGAACGCCTTGGTGGACGCGACGCCAATCTCCGGGCCCGCGTTGGTGAGGATGTGCAGGTCCGACTCGCGCGTCATCGCGCTGCCAATGACGTTGCAGATGGCCATGGTGTGCGCGCCCAGCCGCTTGGCCTCCTTGAAGGCCCCCAGCGTGTCCGCCGTCTCACCCGACTGGCTGATGGCGATGACCAGGTGGCTCTTCTCCACGATGGGGTCGCGGTAGCGGAACTCGCTGGCCAGCTCCACCTCCACCGGCAGCCGCGCCAGCGATTCAATCATGTGCTTGCCGGCCACGCCCGAGTGCCAGGACGTGCCGCAGGCCAGGATGGTGACCTTGGTGAAGGACTTCACCTGCTCCTGGGACAGGTTCCACGTGTCGAAGTGGACGTCGCCTTCCGTGAGGAGCATCCGGCCGCGCAGCGTGTCCGCGATGGCGCGGGGCTGCTCCCAGATCTCCTTGTGCATGAAGTGCTTGTAGCCGCCCTTCTCCGCCATCATCGGCGTCCAGTCGATGCGGCGCGTGGGGCGGTTCACCAGCTTCCCCTCGCGGTTGAAGATGTCGACCTTCGCCGCGGTGATGACCGCCAGGTCACCCTCCTCCATGTAGACGAAGTCGCGCGTGTGCTCGAGCAGCGCCGGCACGTCGCTGGCCACGAAGTTCTGGCCCTCGCCCAGGCCCAGCACCATGGGCGACGCGTCCTTCGTGCACACGATGCGGCCCGGGTCGTTGGAGCACACCACCACCAGGCCGTAGGTGCCCTTCACGCGCTTGATGGCCGCGCGCACCGCGTCCGGCAGGTCCACGCCGCGCTCCACCTCCGCGGAGATGAGGTGCGCGAAGACTTCCGAGTCCGTCTCCGACGCGAAGACGTGGCCGCGCGAGCGCAGCTCCGCCTTGAGCGCCAGGTGGTTCTCGATGATGCCGTTGTGCACCACCGCCACGTTCTTGTACGTGTGCGGGTGGGCGTTCTCGTCGGAGGGACGGCCGTGCGTGGCCCAGCGCGTGTGGCCAATGCCGGTCGTGCCCCTGGGCAGATCCTGCACCACGCGGTTCTCCAGGTTGCGCAGCTTGCCCGTGGCGCGCACCACGTTCAGTTGGTTGCCGCCCACCACCGCGACGCCCGCGGAGTCGTAGCCCCGGTACTCGAGCTTCTTCAGACCCGACACCAGGATGGGAGCAGATTCCTTGTCACCGACGTAGCCAACAATCCCGCACATGTTCGTCCTGCCTCTTTCTCGTCCCGCGGCCGCCGGAGCAAACCACGGGAATCCCGTTCACGCCCAACACGCCCAACCCCGCCCCGCCGACCGAACAGCAGGCGAGCACTCTTCCTAACCAGCCTTCACCTTCGCCTGCCGGGCCTTCTTGGCAGCCACCCAACCCTCCTTCACGACCTGTGGCGCGCGGGACACAGCGAGGCTCCCAGGAGGCACATTTTTCGTCACCGTGGAGCCCGCGCCGACATACCCGCCGTCCCCCACCTTCACCGGCGCCACCAGTTGACTGTCCGAGCCGATGAAGACGCCATCGCCCAGCTCGGTCAGGTGCTTGTTCACCCCGTCATAGTTACAGGTGATGGTGCCCGCGCCGATGTTGCAGCCCGCGCCAACGTTCGCGTCGCCCAGGTAAGTCAGGTGGTTGGCCTTGGTGCCCTTCCCGATGCGGGCCTTCTTCGTCTCCACGAAGTTCCCAAGATGCACTTCCTCTGCCAACTCCGTGGCGGGGCGCAGCCGGGAGAACGGGCCGATGATGCAACGCTCACCCACACGGGCCTCCTCCAGCACGGAGTAGGGCTTGATGTGGGTGCCATCCGCCACGACCGAAGCCGTGAGCACGCTGCCCTGGCCAATGGTGACGTTCTTCCCGATGACGGTGCCGGCCATCAGCGAAACGCTGGGGCCTACTTCCGTGTCGGTGCCGATGGTGATGCCCTCTTCGATGTACGCGGTGGCGGGGTCCTGGATGGACACGCCCGCGCGCATGTGGGCTTCGTTGATGCGCTGCTGGAGGACGCGGGCGCGCGCCGCCAGCTCCACCTTGTCGTTCACGCCCGCGGTCTCCGTGGCGTCCGCGTCCACCGCGCCCACGGGGCCCAGCTTCGCGGCCATCTCCACCAGGTCGGTGAGGTAGTACTCGCCCTGCGCGTTGACGGGTTTGATTTCCGCCAGCGCCTTCCAGAGGAAGGCCGCGTCCACGGAGTAGATGCCCGCGTTGCACTCCTTCACCGCGCGCTGCTCCGGGGTGCAGTCCTTGTGCTCCACGATGCGCGCCACCTTGCCGGCCTCGCGGATGACGCGGCCGTAGCCGGTGGGGTCCTCCAACGTGGTGGACACCAGCGCCAGCACTCCGCCCGCGGCGTCATGCGCGGCGAGCAGCGACTGGAGCGTCTCCTTGCGAAGCAGCGGCACGTCTCCGTAGAGGATGAGCACGCGGCCGTCATGGCCCTTCAGCGCGTCCTCGGCCGCCTTCACCGCGTCCGCGGTGCCCTTCTGCTCCTTCTGGAGCGCGAAGCGCAGGGGCGCGTCCGGGAAGTGGGAGCGGATGGACTTCTCCACCTCCGAAGCCTGGTGGCCCACCACCGGCACCACCTGCGTGGCGCCCAGTTCCAGGGCCCGCTTCAAGGGATAGGCACAGAGGGGCCGGCCGAGGATGGGGTGAAGGACCTTGGCCTTCTCCGACTTCATCCGCGTGCCCTTGCCCGCGCACAGCACAACCGCCGCCAGAGCTGTCATATGCGGCGGAGAATTAGGGACCGCCGATCAACTCGTCAACCGCGCCCGGACTTCAAAGCGGATCGCGGGACGTCCGGGGAGGGGCGGGCGCTGACTGCCACACACAACGTGTTGCATTGGACCGTGATGCCGAAGCGCGGCTTCAGGAACGTCGTCAGCCGCGCCGTGGTGGAGGCCGGAGTCGGAACCGACGCCGGGTTTTCCACGGGGTTCGGAGGACTCATGAGCACCGCCCGTTGCTGCGCATGACCGAAGCCTGCCCCGCTTCCGCTCACAATCCAAGGAAAAAAATGTTGCCTGACTGAAACCCTGGCCCTGGCGCGGCGCGTGGTGCATTAGGGAACGGCCGGAAATCACAAGGAAAGGCCTCCAGGTGGGGAAAACACACATGGGCGCCGCGGGACGGAAGTCGTTCCGTGCGCTGGGACTCGCAGTGTTGCTGGTGGCGGCGCAGGCGGGTGCGGCACGTCCCTACCGGGGAGGTGCGGTGGCCACGGCGTATCCGCCCGCGAGCGAGGCCGCGCTCCAGATGCTGGACAAGGGCGGAAACGCGGTGGACGCGGCGGTGGCGGCGGCGTTCGTGGCGGCGGTGGTGGGCCCCTACCACTCCGGCGTGGGCGGCGGCGGGTTCGCGCTGGTGCACGACGCGAAGTCGGGCGGCACGCAGGTGCTGGACTTCCGGGAGGTGGCTCCCAAGGGCGCCTCGCGTGACATGTACCTGAAGGACGGCGCGCTGGTGCCGGGCCTGTCCACGGACGGCGCCCTGAGCGTGGCGGTGCCGGGCGCGGTGGCGGGCTACCTGGAGCTCTTGTCCAAGCACGGCAAGCTCAAGCCCGCGGTGGTGCTGGCCCCGGCCATCCGGCTGGCGAAGCAGGGCTTCTGGGTGACGCCCAAGTACCAGCAGATGGCCACCGGCCGCGCGGAGTGTCTGCGCCAGGACCCGGAGGCCGCGCGCATCTTCCTTACGCCCAACGCGCAGGGGACGCCGGACGTGCCTCCGGTGGGGCACCTCATCAAACAGCCGGACCTGGCGCGCACGCTGGAGCGGGTGGCGAAGGGCGGCGCGAAGGCCTTCTACGCGGGCCCGGTGGCGCAGGCGCTGGTGAAGACGGTGCAGGACGCGGGCGGGCTGCTCACGCAGGAGGACCTGACGAACTACCGCACGCGCCCGGCCACGCCGCTGGAGACCACCTACCGCGGGCACCGCATCCTCACCATGCCGCCGCCCAGCGCGGGCGGGCTGGCGGTGGTGCAGGTGCTGGGCATGCTCCAGCAGCTGCGGCCGCAGGGCGTGCCGTACCGCGACCCGGAGTCGCTGCACCTCTATGTGGAGGCCGTGCGGCGCGCGTACGTGGACCGCGCGAAGTACCTGGGCGATCCGGCCTTCGTGCAGGTGCCGCTGGAGCGGCTGACGTCGCCCGGCCACATCGCGGACCTGGCGGGCGGCATCGACCCGAAGAAGGCCACGCCCAGCGCGTCGCTCCTGGCGCCGCTGAAGGGCGGTCCGGCCTCCACGCTGCGCAAGGACGCGGGGCCGCTCACGCCGGAGCCGGAGAAGAAGAACACCACCCACATCTCCGTCATCGACAAGGACGGCAACGCGGTGGCGATGACGACCACGGTCAACTACAGCTTCGGCTCATGCCTGGTGGCCAAGGGCACCGGCGTGCTGCTCAATGATCAGATGGACGACTTCGCCGCGCAGCCGGGCGTGCCCAACGCGTACGGGCTCGTCACCGGTGAGCCCAACGCCATCCAGGCCGGCAAGGTGCCCCTGTCCTCCATGTCGCCCACGCTGGTGTTCTCCAAGGAGGATCCGAAGCGGGTGATGCTGGCGGTGGGCAGCCCCGGCGGCTCCACCATCCCCACCACCGTCATCCAGGCCATCAGCAACGTAGTGGACCAGGGCATGGACGTGGCGCGCGCGGTGGGCCTGGGCCGGCTGCACCACCAGTACCTCCCGGACGAGCTGTGGGTGGACAAGTGGGGCCTGGAGCCGGCGACGCTGTCCGCGCTGGAGGCGAAGGGCCACAAGATTCGCCGGGTGGACGCCTGGGGCGACGCGGAGGCCGTCTACAGCGACCCGCGCACCAACCTGCGCTATTCCTCCAGTGACCCGCGCAACGAGGGCGCCGCGACGGGCCAGGACTGAAACGAAGGAGAACGACTGCCCGTGGCCGAGCCGCTTCCGCTCTTCGATGCGCACCTCCACCCGGAGGCCCTGACGGACCAGGACCTGGAGTCCATGCGCTTCTTCGGCGTGGAACAGGCCCTGGTGGTGGCGCACCACTTCCCGGAGCCCACGGCCAAGGGGCTGCGTCAGCACTTCGACCAGCTGGTGGAGAAGCAGCTGCCGCGCCTGGAGCGGCTGGGCATCCGCGCCTGGGCCGCCCTGGGCGTGCACCCGCGCTGCATCCCGCGCCGGGGGCTGTCCGAAGTCCTGAGCCACCTGCCGGACTACTTCGAGGGCGGCCGGGTGGTGGCCCTGGGCGAGACGGGGCTGCACGTGGGAGGCGAGGAGGAGGAAGAGGCCTTCCTGGAGCAGCTGGCCCTGGCCCGCCAGCTCAAGCTGCGCGTGGTGGTGCACACGCCGCTCAAGGACAAGGAGCGCCACACGCGGCGCATCCTCACGCTCCTGCGCCAGTCAGGCCTGCTGCCCTCGCGCGCGCTGGTGGACCACGCCAACGCGCGCACCGTGCGGACCATCCTGGAGGTGGGCCACTGGGCCGGACTCACCCTGCACCCGGAGGCCCTCCAGGCGGACCGGGCGGTGGCCCTGGTGCGGCGGCTGGGCAGCGAGCGCCTGGTGCTGGATTCGGACGCGGGCGACGGCGCGGGGGACATCCTGGGGCTCGCGCGCACGGCGAACCTGCTGGGCAAGGCGAAGCTGTCCGAGCGGCTCGTCCGACGGGTCACCCGGGACAATGCCGTCCGCTTCTTCCAGATCCACGACTGAGCGCGGCATTCGCGCACCGTGTGGGTGGCATGCGGTGCGTTGAAAAGTAGACGGCGGCCCGGACCTGTCAGCGCTGTAAATGAGACGGGCCCCGCGCGGTGAAGCGCGGAGCCCGTGGGTTTACAGCCTGGAACCCCGAGGAGGGGCCTAGTTCACCGAGACGGAGGCCTGGGCCTCCGGGTGCAGGGTGAGCCCCTGCGCGTCCGGCGCCAGCCGCACCTGCACGGGCACGCCCTGGGAGCGGTACTCCGCGAGGGAATCCGCCGCCTCGTCGAGCAGCTGCTGATAGCGCTCCTCCAGCTCCACCGCGATCAGGAGCATGGTCTCGCCGGCGTCCGTCACGCCCGGCCGGTACACCTGGCACCGCTGGAAACGCGCCCAGCGACCGTTCTGCATCTTCACAAGCTCGCCGTCGTAAGCCATGCGCAGCACCTCTTGAGTGAAATCCGACGGAGGCAATGTAGAGGTGAATCCCGGCGCTGTCATCCCCCTGCTTGAAAATTCGTAAACCCTTCGTGATTCCAGGGAGTTGCCAACACTCAAGGGGGTGCACAGGGGTGCTCCGGGGACCGGGCCGGCGCAAAATGTAAACTGGGACACTGTCAACGCGGTTAACCCGGCCCGGGGGGCGATGCCGCGTTGCGCTGTCAACACTCCGTGAACCCGCCAGCCCGGGAGGGGCGGCCAGGGGACGGGGCGGGACTGACGCGTGGCACCGCGCAGGGGCATCCCTTAGATTCCAGAGGATGAAGTTGCCCCTGCCGTTCCGTCGCGACCGCCCCATCATTCCGTCCGCCAATGCGCAGGATCACGCGGAGCGGTTGATCGCCGAGTCCCTGCGCATGCTCGGCCAGGTGTGTTCGAAGGTCGCGGACGCCATCGAGGCGCAGCGGCTGGAGCGCCAGGGCTACGCGCACAACAGCTACCTGCGGCGCCTGGACAAGGACGAGGACGACGACGCGAAGAAGTCCTCCGGGCCGGGCACGGGCGGATGACGGCTCACCGCGAGCCTCCTGAAGAGCACGACCCCAGCGAACACGAGGACGACGACGCACCGGTGCCGTGCCTGGCCTCCTCGCCGGCCGCGACCTGGCGGGAACAGGGCATCCAGATGCCCATGCCCGCGTTGGCGGACGAGGAAGGGCCCCGCGTGGACCCCGGCCTGCCGCCCGTCGTGGACGCGCACGTGCACCTGTTCCCCGACCGCGTCTTCGAGGCGGTGTGGCGCTGGTTCGACCGCTACGGCTGGCCCATCCGCTACAAGCTGCACACGCCCCACGTGCTGTCCTTCCTGTTGTCCCGAGGCGTCGAGCGCGTGGTCGCCCTGCACTACGCTCACAAGCCCGGCATG
Organism: Corallococcus sp. AB032C; assembly: GCF_003668935.1. Lineage (NCBI taxonomy): Bacteria > Pseudomonadati > Myxococcota > Myxococcia > Myxococcales > Myxococcaceae > Corallococcus > Corallococcus sp. AB032C. Next base: position 7,925 of record NZ_RAWP01000123.1, read on the forward strand.
GCGCGCGCGCTCAACGCCTTCGTGGCGGAAGTGGCGAAGACCGAGCCCCGCGTCATCGGCCTTGGCACCGTGTACCCGGGCGAGCCCGGCGCCGTCGGCATCCTGGAGGAGGCGTTCGCCCTGGGGCTGAAGGGCGTGAAGCTGCACTGTCATGTCCAGGCCTTCTCCCCGGACGCGCCCCAGCTGAACGAGCTCTATGAAGCGTGCGCCCGGGCGGGCAAGCCGCTCGTGATGCACTCGGGGCGGGAGCCCTCCAGCGCCCGGTATCCGGTGGATCCGCACCAACTCTGCGCCGCGGAGCGGGTGGAGCGTGTGCTGAAGGATCATCCCACGCTCAAGCTGTGCGTGCCGCACCTGGGAGCGGACGAGTTCGACGCGTACGCGCGCCTGCTGGAGCGCCATGACTCGCTCTGGCTGGACACGACCATGGCGGTGGGCGGCTACTTCCCCGTGCCCCTTCCCCGGAAGGCGCTGGAGGTCCGGCCCGAGCGCATCCTCTATGGGACGGACTTCCCCAACATCCCCTATGCGTGGGACCGGGAGCTGCGGGCGCTCGCCGGGCTGGGGCTGGACGAGGCCGCGCTCGCGGGGGTGCTGGGAGGAAACACGCTGTCGCTCTATGGGGAATGTTGAAAAGAAACGAAGGCCCTTCCGCAATGGAAGGGGCATTCCCATCTTCGTCCCCATAGAATCGCGGTCCCCAAGCAGACGCCGCCACTCCAGAGGCTCAAGCCCATGTCGAACTTCATCCTGGTCGTCGACGACGACGCGAGTCACCGCACGCTCATCTGCGATGCCCTCCAGGAGATGGGCTATGCCACCATCGAGGCCAAGAACGGCCGCGAGGCGTTGGATCTTCTCGAGGACGACATCCCGGGCGCCGTGCTGCTGGACCTGCGCATGCCCGTCATGAGCGGCTGGGGTCTCTTGGACGCGCTCAAGAAGATGCCGCGGGCGCGCAACCTGCCCATCATCATCATCTCCGGCTACGGCTTCGAGTGGGAGGCGGAGCTGGTGGGCGCCGCCGGCTACATCTCCAAGCCGGTGGACCTGGACAAGGTGCGCACCACCGTGCAGCAGATCGTCGGGCCGCCGGAGGTGGCCATGGTGCACTGAGTCGGGAAGCGCCCGGCGGGCCGCACCATCCGTCAACCCGAGGATTGTGGGCAGCCCCTGGGTGCATGGTGTGATGGCGTCCTTCATGACGCCCCCCTCTTCAGAACCGGCCGGCTCCGAGCTGGCCATCGACGCCCGCGGCCTCGTCAAGCGCTTCGGCACCTTCACCGCGCTGGACGGCCTGGAGCTTCAGATTCCGCGGGGCGCCTTCTACGCGTTCCTCGGGCCCAACGGCGCCGGCAAGTCCACCTCCATCGCGTTGCTCACCGGCGTGTACGGGCCTGACAAGGGCACCATCCGCATGCTCGGCGTGGACGCCGTGGCCAGGCCCCTGGACGTGAAGCAGCGCGTGGGCGTGGTGCCGGAGGAGCTGAGCCTCTTCGAGCGCCTCACCGGCCGTCAGTACCTCACCTTCTGCGCGCGCATGTACGGACTGGACGGCGCGGAGGCCGCGTCGCGCGCGGTGGAGCTGCTGGAGCTGACGGAGCTCACGTACAAGGCGGGCGCGCTGGTGGCGGAGTACTCCAAGGGCATGCGCCGCAGGCTCGCCATCGCCGCGGCGCTCATCCACGCGCCGGAGTTGGTGCTGCTGGATGAGCCCTTCGAGGGCATCGACGTGCTCGCCGCGGGCGTCATCCGCGAGCTGCTTCGCGAGCTGTCCCGCCGGGGCGTGACGCTGCTGCTCACCACGCACGTGCTGGAGATCGCCGAGCGGCTGGCCACGCACGCGGGCGTCATCCGGGGCGGGCGCATGTTGGACCAGGGCCCGGTGGATCAGCTGCGTCAGCGCCACGGCGCGTCCACGCTGGAGGCGGTGTTCGAGAAGCTGATCTCCGTGCCCGCCGCGCGCAACGCGAAGCTGTCGTTCTACGGCGAGCCCGCGGCGAACGTGGTGCCGCTGCGCCGGGAGACCGCGTGAGCAGCCCGCGTCCGAAGGTCCCCGGCTTCTTCCAGCACCTGCTGCTGCTCTGGGGCCTGCGTCTGCACCTGGGCCTCAACCAGGGTCCGGGCAAGAGCCGCCTGCTCGCGGTGGCCGCGTTCGTGGGCTCCAGCGCGCCGGGCGTGCTGCTGGGCCTGAGCTTCTTCAAGCTGATGCGGATGCCGCTCATCGTGCACAGCAACGTGTGGCCGTACTTCATCCTCAACCTGCTGTGCTTCGTCACCGCCGCCACGTGGGTGACGTGGCCGCTGTTGTCCGCGGGCGTGGATGACCATTCGGAGCTGTCGCGCTACGCCGCGTTCCCCATCTCTCCGTTCCGGCTGCTGATGGGCTCCACGGTGGCGAGCCTCTTCGAGCCCCGCGCGCTGGTGTTCTACGCGCCCCTCACCGGCGCGGCGGTGGGCTATGCGTCGCGGCACCGGCTGGCCTCCCCGTGGCTGGCGGCGGTGCTCTACGTGCTGTTCGCGCTCTTCTGCGCGGCGTGGAGCCGGGTGGGCCTCTACACGGTCATCAACGTGCTGAGGGCGAAGCACAGCGCGCGCATCATGGGCGGCGGCATGGTGGCGTTCCTCGTCGCCGCGTCGTTCATCCCGCCCATCGACACGTCGTGGCTCACCAGCATGGGTGAGACGGGCGTGGGCGCGCTGGACATGAGCCTCATCATCAACGCGGCGGTGGCGCTCAGCCAGGTGCCCCCGGGCTTCTTCGGCGACGGGCTGGGACAGCTGGCGCACGGGCGCGTGGGCATCGCCATGCTGGAGGCCTTCGGGCTCCTGTTCTTCACCTGCATGGGCATGGTCGTGGCGTACGCGCTCTTGATGCGCTTCCACCGGCAGGCGGGAGGCCGCTCCGGCGGCGACCAGGGGGATGGGAAGGACAGCGACCCGTTCGCCACCACGGGCACGCGCTTCGACACGCTCCTGCGCCGCGAGGTGCTGGACCTGTGGCACAACCCGCGCGCCCGGTTGCTGGCGGCGGTGCCCTTCATCCTGGCCATCCTGCTGAAGCTGCTCTCCGGCAGGGACCTCTTCGTGTACCTGCTGGGCGGCAGCGCGGACGCGTGGGTGATGGGCGGCCTGAGCATCTACGGCGCGGTGGTCATCGCGTCCACGTTCTCGCAGAACACCTTCGCGTACGACGGGCACGGCTTCGCGGTGTTCCTGGCGGCGCCCATGAACCTGGCGGACGTGCTGCGCGCGAAGAACCGGGTGCAGGGCGTGGCGGCGCTGGGGATGGCGGTGCTGGTGGGCGCCTTCTACCGGGTGTACTTCGGCTCGGGCACGCTCGTGGACTTCCTGTGCGCCATGGCAGCGGTGGCGGCGGTGGTGCCCATGCTGCTGGCCGCGGGCAACTTCCTGTCGCTGTACTTCCCGGTGAAGTTCCACGCGAGCCTCAAGCGGCGCGACCGGATTCCCCTCACCGCGTCCATGCTGGGCATCTTCGCGGCCAGCGTGGGCTGCATGCCGTTTGGCCATGCGCTGCGGGCCGCGGGGAAGGACGGGCCGGGCTGGCAGTCCGTGGCCTTCATCCTCGGGTTCGCCGTGCTCCACTTCGGCGTGTACCGGGTGACGCGGCCCTGGGCGATGCGGCTGTTGGACCAGCGCCGGGAAATCGTCCTCCGGGCGGTGACGCGCGAATAGCCTCGCGGGCGGGGCCTTGTTGGGCCCCGCCCGGCAGGGTGTCACTCAGTACGTGACGCCGAACTTCGCGGCCTGCGTCTTCACGCTCTTCATCACGTTGGCGTCGAAGGCGTCCTCCTTGGTGGGGGCGTTCTTCGTGAGCCACTGGTCGCGCTCGGTGGCGAGCTTCGCGACCTTCTCCTCCAGCACCTTGCGCTCGGCGGACAGCTGCTTCACCTTCGCGGCCTGCTCCTCCTTCTTGAGGCCCTTGAGCTCCTCGGGCAGCTCGTCGTCCTTGAGGCCGCCGAGCGCGGTCGGCTTCTCCAGCAGGTCCACGCCACCCGCGACGGCCGCGGGCGCGCTGCTCACCGCTCCGGCGCTGGCGGCGCCCTTCCCCGCCCCCCGGCTCTCCTTCATGAAGCTGATGCGGTCCGCGACCGCCTCCGCGGCCATGCTCTTGGTCGCCTCCGCGCGGGCGCGGTTCACGGCCTGGGCCTCCGCGCGGCCACCGTAGAGCGTCTTGGACGCCAGCTCCGCGTTCACGCGAGACAGCTCCGCGTCAAAGGGCGTGGCCACCGCCACCATGCCGCCCGCCGCGTCGATGGAGTCGAAGGTGCCGTCCGTCAGCTTCGCCACGTAGCGCCAGGACTCCTCGGTGGAGGAGTCCGCGCCGCAGCGCACCGTGTTCACCACGATGTGGCGCTCCTTCGCGCGCTTGGACCAGAGCTTGAAGTCCCAGGCGGCCTCGCGCTGGGCGGGGGGCGCGTCGCCCACCAGGAAGATGACCTTCATCACCTCTCGGTCCTGGCTCCACTTGAGCAGCGACACGGCCTCGCCCAGGCCGCGCCCCACGTGCTCGGGATGATCCCCGCCCCCGTTCGCGTCCAGCTTGCGCAGCTCCGCGAACATGGAGTCCATGTCGTCGCTCAGGTCGAAGCGCTTCGTCACGTACGCGTCCCCCTGGTCGCGGTACGCCACCAGCGCCACCTTCAGGTGCGGCGTGGGCTTGCCCTTCGCGATGCGCGACGCGATGGAGAAGATCTTCTGCTTGGCGCCCTCCAGCAGGCCGCCCATCGACCCCGTCGTATCCAGCACGAACGCCACTTCGATTTCAGGCCGCGCCCCCTGCGGCTGGACCTGCGCGTCCTGGCCCTGGGCCTGCGCGCCCTGCCCCGTGGGCGCCTGGGGTCCGGTGGCCGGCGTGTCCGTGGGCTTCGTGGGCTTGACGGGCGCGGGCTTCTCGGCCGCGGGCTTCGCGGTGGTGGTGGCCGGCGCGCTGGCGGGCGTGACGGCCCAGGCGGAGGTGGCGGACAGACCGGTGGCGAGCGCGGCCGTCAGGACGGCCCGCGAGAGGGGCTTCAGGTTCATGGGTGTGGGCTCCTGGGGACTGCGCGGGGCGGGCACGTTCGCGCCGCCTGCTCCTGTAACGGACAGGCCCGCCGGAAGTTCTACGCCCCCGGTTGCACCCCTCCGGAACGGGCGTTACGCCCCGGGTCCGTGCGCGTCTTCCACATCGACCGGTACCTGGTCCCCCTGCCCGACGGGCACCGCTTCCCCATGGAGAAGTACCGCCTGGTGCGCGAAATCCTGCTCGAGCGCGGCATCCTTCCCCCCGCCGTCTTCCATGAAGCCCCCCGCGCGGAACGCACCGAACTGGAGCGCGTCCACACCCCGCGCTACCTGGACGCCTTCTTCGGCGGAAATCTCACCGACGCGGAGCTGCGGCGGCTGGGCTTCCCCTGGTCCCTGAGGCTCGTGGACAACGCGCGCGCGTCCGTGGGCGGAACCCTGGCCGCCGCTCGCGCCGCACTGGAGGACGGCTTCGGCGCGAACCTGGCCGGCGGCACGCACCACGCCTTCCCGAACCACGGGGAGGGCTTCTGTGTCTTCAACGACATCGCCGTGGCCATCCGCGTGCTCCAGGCCGAAGGGGCCATCCGCCGCGCGGTGGTGGTGGACCTGGACGTGCACCAGGGCAACGGCACCGCGGCCACCTTCGAGGGCGACCCGTCCGTCTTCACCTTCTCCATGCACGGCGAGCACAACTTCCCCTTCCGCAAGCACGCCTCGCACCTGGACCTGGGGCTGGAGGACGGCGTGGGGGACGCGGAGTACCTGGCCACGCTCGACGCGCACCTGCCCCACGTCCTGGAGTCCGCCCACGCCGACCTGCTCTTCTTCCAGGCCGGCGTGGATCCGCTGGAGGAGGACACCCTGGGCCGGCTGTCGCTCACCCACGCGGGGCTGCGCGAGCGCGACCTGCGCGTCATGCGCGCGGCGAAGGAGCGCGGACTCCCCGTGGTGCTCACGCTGGGCGGCGGCTACGCGCGGCCGCTGGCGCCGTCGCTGGAGGCCCACGTCGGGACTTATCTCGCCGCCTGTTCGTTGTTTCGCTGACGCCCGTCTTCCCCGGGGACGCTTGCGGGCCCTCGCGCACCGGCCCCATGCTCAACCCTGCTTCGCCACCCCTGGAGCCCTCCCATGCCGCGTTCCCTCCCCCGTCTCGCCGTCCTCGCCTGCGCGCTGGCCCTGGGCTGCGGCGGCAACACGCCCTACTACCACCTGGATTGGGGAGGCGCGGACACCGTCACCGCCGCGCCCGGCGACTCCGTCCCCTATGACATCGCCATCCAGCGCATCGCGGACAACCTGGGAGAGGTGCGCGTGAGCGCGGCGATCTCGCCCGAGGGCGTCACCTTCGGCCCGGCGTTCTCCCTGCCGGAGGGGGAGACCATCGTCAGCACCACCGCCACCATCTCGGTGTCCAACAGCGTCACGAGCTACGGCGTGAACGCGCTGCAGCTCATCGCGGAAGACCCGGCCAACAACGTCACCGCCCGGGGCAACATCTCCCTGGTCATCCTGGCGCCGCCCGAACCCCAGCCTGACTTCGCCCTCGCCGTGGAGCCCCGCCAGGTGAACGTGGCGCCCGGCCAGTCCGCCCAGGTGACGGTGACGGTGACGCGCGCGGAGGGCTTCACCGGCGCGCTCACCCTCACGCTGGAAACCCCGGGCACGACGCGGCTGGGCGCCGACCCCGTCACCCTGGCCCCGGGCGAGACGACCGCGCAGGTGCGCGTCACCACGGACCGGTCGCTCTCCGTCCTGCCCTACGTGGTGAAGTTCGTGGCCACCGACGAGAGCGGGCGCGCCGCCAAGACGGGCTTCACCTTCAACCTGAACTACACCTGAAGCAGGCCTTCAAGGGGCCCCGCGCCGCCCGATGTCAGGCGCGGGGTACCGGTGGCGTCTCCGCGGCGCTAACTTGAGGACCGCCATGACGCCGCCGACCATCCCCATCGCACCCGCTCGACGCCAGGCCGCCCGGGAGGCCCTCTCCCTGGATGACGAGGCCCTGCTGAAGGTCTGCGACGTGGAGTTCTTCATCGCCTCCGGACCCGGCGGTCAGCACCGCAACACCACCGCCAGCGGCGTGCGCCTTTCTCACCCGCCCACGGAGCTGTCCGTCACCGCCACCGAGCGCCGCAGCCAGTCCCAGAACAAGGACGCCGCCGTGCGCCGCCTGCGCGCCGGCCTGCAGGCCCTCACCTTCGTCCCCAAGGTCCGCAAGGCCACCCGCCCCTCCCTGGGCTCCAAGCGCCGGCGCCTGGAGGACAAGAAGCGCACCTCCGAGAAGAAGGCCGGCCGGGGCGGCAAGCTCGCGGATTAGGCGACCCGGCCTCCGCCGCTATGCACGACGTGCGGACCTCGCAAGCTTTGCGTAGCCGCTGAGGTCGCCCACTCACAGCCACACGGTTTCTTTCCAAGGCTCCCCCCGTACGGGAGTCCTCCCACGCCGGGGCATACGGTGTGCACAAGCCAGGGGTGACCTCCGACCCCGAGGGGGTCAGTCGGCCTCCAACCCCCGGTGAACCCTTGGCCCCCACCTCCCCCAGAATTTCCGCGGCGCGGCGAATCCTGCTGGGCCTGGCGCTGCTGACGGCGCTGCCGGCGTCCGCGACGGACATCGTCACCTTCAGCCAGGGCGCGCTCATCATCCCGGAGCAGGCCACCTTCCAGCAGGGCTGTGGAAGCCTGTCGGCCTACGGCCTGGTGTGGCGCCTGTTGCAGTCCAACGAGGCGGGCGGCTTCAACGCCAACCACCCGGTGACGGTGTACCTGGCCATCGACGATACGAAGCGGTCCCCCAACCGCTGCGTGCCCACCAACAAGCACCTGCCGCCCCTGCCGCACAACGGCCAGTGGAACGACCCCAGTTGGAATGACGGCTGCGACTTCCACATCTCCCGCGCGGACGCGGCGCCCGTCGTGCCGGTGCCGCCCCTGCAGGCGCTGCCCGCGAGCGGCCTGTTCCCCGAAGCGAACATCGACAACTTCACCACCAACCCCGCCCAGGCGCGGCCGAACTTCACGGCCACGACGCTCAGCACCGCCAGCGGCTTCCGCGACGTCCAGTACATGGGCGGCGCGTTCATCATCGACGCGAAGGACGCGAAGAACGCGCTCGACTTCCTGAACTCCTCCGCCGGGGCGGACGCGCCGAAGAAGTTCCGCACGACGTGCAACTGCAACACGTTCAGTAACGGCATCGGCTGCTTCTACGTGCGCATGCACCAGGCCACCATCGAGTTCAACGCGCCCATTGGCCGGCGGTTGAACCGCGTGCCCCCGAAGATCGCCCTGCTGGACCTGGACGACGACAACGCGGTGGACACGTCGTTCGTGAAGGGCGGCATGCTGGACGACTACCTGCGCAACGCGGGCCTGGACTTCAACGGCGCGGGCGGCTGCCCGCAGGGCACCACCAGCGGCTGCAGCATCAACGGCGGACAGCCCGGCCTCATCTACGACGCGCTCCACGCCAACGCGGACCTCATCTCCACCGCGGCGTTCCCCAACGGCCTGCTCAACGCCGTGGACCCCGTCACCCTGCGCCCGCGCTACCGCGTGTTCTGGGCGCCGCACTGGCAGATTGGCGACAGCACCCGCCCCGCGTACCAGTCCAACGGAGACGGCGCCGGCAACCAGGCGGAGAACGTCCTCAACAACATCGCCCACTTCACCAACCAGCGCGGCAACGGCCTGTTCGCCGAGTGCACCAGCATCTGGTCCTACGAGCACACCGACAAGGTGGGCGGAGGGCTGGTGCCTTCCACGCGCTTCCAGGGCGACGTCAACTTCGAGAAGAACAAGCTGGGCAACAGCGGCAAGAACTGGGACGGCCGCAACTGCACGGACCCGGACTACATGAACGAGTCCTCGCCCCGGCCCGCCTGCATCGTCTACCCCAACCCGGGTGACCCCTTCTCCCAGCTGGGTGACTTCCGCTTCAACAACGTGGCGGGCGAGACGGAGAACTACCGGACGACCTTCAAGAACGGCGTGCGGCGACTGGCGGTGAGCTGGGTGAACTACGCCCCGGGCAACCAGTACGACAACCCCGCGCACGTGGCGGCGAACGCCCTTCGCGGCAACGACTTCTTCTCCTTCAACCAGAAGGACAATGATCCGCAGAAGGCGACCATCGTCTACCTGGCGGGCCATGACTTCAAGGACAGCGTCGCGGGCACGCGCATCGTGCTCAACACGCTGCTCAACCTGGGAAACGAACCGCTGCAGAGCGAGCGCACCGTGTCCGCGCCCGTCGCGCTGGACGACACCAACGGCAGCGACACCAGCGGCTCGCGCGCCCTGCTGTTCAAGACCTCCTACAACGCCGTGACGGGCTACCCGCCCGGCGCGGACACGTACACGCCCGCGCAGGGCTCGCACTGGGTGTTCCCCTACTACCCGGGCACGCTGCGCGCGCACTCGCTCATTGGCGGGGATGCGCTGTCCACGGGGGAGAACTCGCTGTCGGACGGCACCCTGTGGAACGCGGACGCGCGCATGCCCGCGCCCGGCGACCGCAACCTCTTCACCTACTTCGGCGGCGAGGTGACGGTGAACCCGACGCTGGGCGCCGGCCGCACCGCGCCGCATGGGGTGATGCAGGTGGGCTGGAAGCCGGAGGAGGTCTCCGGCACGCGCATCAACCGCAACTACGGCTCGGTCCCCAACACCGGCTGCGTGGACGAGCTGAAGCTCGGCCGCGCCACGGCGCGCGACGGTGGCTTCCGCTACGACTTCGTGAAGGGCCCGGACGGCGTCTGCGACCTGCAGCAGGCGACGCAGTACTCACCGCAGCTGGGCGGGGCGGACTTCGGCGTCGCCAACGAGGTCATCAACAAGCTGCAGCTGGGCGTGGACTTCAACGCGGTGGCGATGATGCTCCAGCGGGTGCGCGGCTACTGCTACGCCACGGTGTCCGGTAACGACGGCGCCGGCGAGACGCCCGTCCTCGAGCCCTCCGTCACCCAGTGCAACAACGAGGACGCGGACAACAAGGCGCACCTGGGCGGCTTCATCCACTCGTCGCCCGTGGTGGTGACGGCCAGCCCCCTCATCCGGGACACCACCGCCGCCCGCCCCACGGTGGCCTACGCGGCGGGCCTGGACGGCCAGGTGCACGCCTTCTACGTCTCCGGCGGCGCTCGCTATGACGGCCCCGCGCAGAGCCTGAACTTCCCCAACCCGGACGCGAGCGCGCGCTTCAAGACGGACTTCGCCCAGCGCTTCCGCTCCGGCACCACGCCCCCGCCGGGCACGGAGCTCTGGAGCTTCCTGCCGGCCACGCAGCTGGCGGGCCTGCGCAACAACACCGCGCGGGTGAACAGCGCGCCCGCCGTCTTCGACGTGTTCGCGGACTTCGTGGGCACCGGCCGCCGCGAATGGCACACCGTGCTCGTCGCCAACGTGGGCCAGACGGGGCGCGACCTCTTCGCCCTGGATGTGACGAACCCGCTCAAGCCCGTGCTGCTGTGGCACCTGGTGGGCAGCCACTACGCCACCTCCAGCGCGCCGAACTCCGCGGTGGCGCTGGCGGACAAGGGCCAGGGCGGCATGGACTGGACGTACACCTGGGACGAGGACTCGAGCCTCTTCCTGCTGCCGCCGCGCGCGGACCCGGGCCGTCAGCCGAGCGGCCTCTATGACTACAGCGGCCTGGGTGGCTCGCGCGGGCTGTCCGTGGGCGTGGGCCGGCTGGGCATGGAGCCCGTGTACGCCGTCTTCGTCGCCTCCAGCAGCTCCGGCGCGCTGCCGGTGTCGGGCTCGCCCGGCTCTCCCGCCAAGGGCGTGCAGGTGTTCGCCATCGACGTGGCCACGGGCCAGAAGCTGTGGCAGTGGCAACAGGCCTACACCAGCAGCGTGGACAACAGCGCGCCCGCCGCGCCCACCGTGTCGCAGGACTCCAGCGGCGCCGCGCGCCTCTACGTGGGCGACATGGAGGGCAAGCTCTGGGAGCTGGACGCGTCCACCGGCATGAACATCAACGTGGCGCGCATGGGCCCCGCGTGCTCGGAAGCCGCGCCCTGCAAGTACACGGCGATGAACATCGGCGGGCTGCCCGTCACCAGCCAGCCCATCAGCACCAACGTGGGCCTGGCGCGCATTCCGCTCGACGCGGCGAACGCCTCCGCCTTCAGCCAGTACAAGGGCAAGGTGGTGGCCCTGGTGGGCACCGCCGGCATGGACTGGGTCCCGGACACGGTGGGCGGCCGCTTCCACGCGCTGCTCCTGGACGCGGGCCTCCGGCTGCCCCTGGGCACGGATGGCTATCGGCTGGACGGCTCGCCCCTCAACGCGAACCTGGCCCACACGGAGGCGAACACCTTCGGCGTGCTCCAGGAGCCCGCGCCCTTCCCGCTCATCTTCCCGGCGCCCGAGCACGTCTACGGCAACATCACCATCGCCGGGCGCACCGCGTACTTCAGCACCGCGGAGGAGTCCGTGAACGACCCCATGCTGCTGAGCGCGTCCGTCGGCGGCCACACGTACAGCATCGACCTGGGCAACACGGCGGCCACACAGGCGGGCATCCAGCCCATGAGCGGCGCCACGCTGGCCAACTACGGCGGCGTGGCCGTCTACCACCGCGACAGCGGCGGCGCGTCCACGGACTTCGTGGTGGGCGCGGAGGTGAGCGCCCTGCGCGTCACGCGCATCGACAACGCGACCAACACCGGAGCCTCCAGCCCCAACGCGAAGGACTCCGTGGACGGCAACAACGGCGTGCTCTACCAGCTCCTCAACTGGAGCCAGAGGTTCCTCGAATGAGAGCCCTTCCCTCTTCCGCCGCCCGGCGCGGCAGCGGCCTGTTGGAGGTGCTCATCGCCACGTGCGTCCTGGCGATGGCCGCCGTGGGCGCGGTGCTGGGCATGGTGGCCGCCACCCGCGACGTGAAGGACGGCCAGGTGCTCCAGGGCCGGCGCATGCTGCTGGAGGCGCGCGTGCAGCGGCTGTGGCTCGCGTCCAAGATGGAGCTGGCCAACCAGGCCATCCCCCGGCCCGCGCTCTTCCCCGCGGACGTGGCGCTGGCCACGGCGCCCTGGGTGCTGGACCCCAGCACGCCGCAGACGGGCGACATCGGCACCGGCGCCTACTTCCGCGTGCGCCCCACGGGCCAGGTGGAGCCCGCGCTGGACGTGCCCGCCGGTACGCCCTGCACCACCGTCACCCCGGACACGGTGCTACCCCGAGACGTCTACTGCCGCGAGGTCCTGGTGACGCAGGGGCTGCCCAAGGACCTGCCGCCCGCGGCCCAGGCGATGGTGCCTGCCGGGGCGCTGCCCTTCACCTTCTGGACGCGCGCGTACCGCAAGGGCGACAGCCTGGACCGCGCCATCGTGCACAGCGAGGTCTTCGTCCAATGAAGAGCCGGTTGAAGTTCCGGACGAAGCCGCGGACGAACGCGCGCGGCATGACGCTGCTGGAGACGATGGTGGCCGCGACGCTCACGGCCATCGTCCTGGCGGCGGCCACGGCGCTGCTGCTGGCGGGCGGGCGCGTGGTGCACAACACGGAGCACGTGGCGGACAGCCACGACAACGCGCGGCTCGCGGGCGAGACGCTGCTGTCGGCGGTGCGCCAGGCCGGCGCGGGCATGTCCGAGGGCCTCTGGGTGGTGTCCAGCGGCACGCCCCAGCGCATCAACTCCGTCTTCGGCGGGGACGGCGCGGGCACGGGCGTGCTCGCCGCCACCACGACCGGCAACGCGCCGGGCACGAGCGGCAGCGACGACCTGTGGCTGGTGATACCGGACCGCAACTACCTGGGCCGCGACTGCGCGCCGGGCGCGGCGATGACGGTGGTGAAGCCGGGCACCGGTGCATTGGAGGTCAACTGCGCGGGCACGCGCTCCGGCGCCGCGCCCGCCAACCCCATGCTGGTGGCCAGCAACATGAAGAGCGCCGCGCTGCTCACCCAGACGTCGGTGACGAGCAGCCCGCCCACGGCCACGGTGAACTTCCTGGAGACCGGCGTGTCGGGCTTCTCCAACGCGCCCCACAAGGGCGGCTTCCAGAAGGGCGACCTGGTGTACCCCGTGCGGCTGCTGCACTACTTCATCGGCACGAACGCGAGCAACGGCCGCAAGGCGCTGATGCGCGCGGAGGGCATCCCCGGCAGCGACGTGTCAGGGCGCCCCTTCATGGACATGGCCGACCCGGTGGTGGTGCAGGACTACGTGGAGGACTTCCAGGTGACGTTCGGCATCGACGCCACCAACACGGGCGACCCCACCCGCTACGACTTCCAGAACGGCCTCGGGCCCGAGTACACGCCGGGCCTGCGCTCGGTGCGCATCAGCGTGGTGGCCACCGGCCGCTCGCCCCGGCGCGACACGCAGAGCAAGGACGTCCTGTCCGATGACCTGCCCATCGCGGTGGAGAACCACACCCCGCCCGCGGCCCCCGCGGACGGATACTTCCGCAGCCTCTTCTCCCGCCGGGCGGAGCTGCCCAACCTGGCCGCCGCCAGCCTGTGAGTCCATCCTCCGTGAGGCCCTCCGCCATGTCCCCACGCGCTTCGTCCCGTTCCACCCGCGGCGCCACGCTGCTGCTCGTCGTGCTGCTCGTCACCGTGCTCCTGGGCCTGGTGGCGGGCGTGATGGCCTACGCCAGCAGCGAGCGCACGCGCGCCGTGACGTCCAGCCGCGCGGGCCAGCGTCAGGGCTGCGCGGAGAGCGGCCTGCAACTGGCGCGCGGCTACTTCGGCCGCAACTACGCCCAGTGGAACACCTTCCTGAGCACGCCGGACGCCTACGACCCCATCGGCTCGCCCACCAACACCACGCCCGCCAACCCGCGCACCGCCGCCGGCCGCGCGGCCATCAAGACGGTCAACCCCGCGCTGTTCGCGGACCTGGATGGCGACGGCAAGGACGACGTGTACCTCTACATCCGGGACAACGAGGACGAATTCCAGCCGCTCGCCCCGGAGTGGAACCGCGACAATGATCAACAGGTGGTGGTGGGCGCCATCTGCATCAGCGAGACGCTGATTCCGCGCCGGGGTGGCAACAACCAGCACGACCCCAGCGCGCTCGCCGTGGAGGGCATCCTCCAGTACAACGGCGGCGGCCACGCCTACACGGCGCAGACGGCGGGCGGCACGGGCTCCGGCAACCTCAACCATTGAGCCGTCCGCGGGGCGTGAGAAGCTTCCGCCCATGCCCACGCTCGAAGACGCCATCGCCCTGGCGGTGGCCGCGCACCAGGGTCAGCGCGACAAGGCAGGACAGCCCTACATCCTCCACCCCATGCGGGTGATGCTGCGCCTCGCCTCCGACGCGGAGCGCACCGTGGCCATCCTCCACGACGTGGTGGAGGACACGCCGTACACGCTGGAGCGCCTGCGCGGCATGGGCTACCCGGAGGACGTGCTGTCCGCCCTGGACTGCCTGACGAAGCGCGAGGGCGAAAGCTACGAGGCCTTCATCGAACGGCTGCGTCCCCACCCCCTGGCCCGCCGCGTGAAGCTGGCGGACCTGGAGGACAACATGGACGTGCGCCGCCTGAAGGACGTGACGCCGAAGGACGCCGAGCGCCTGTCGCGCTACGTGGCCGCCTGGACCCGCCTGCGCGCGGAGTAGCCGCCAGAAAGACGACGGCCCGGCAGCCCCTCCCGAGAAGCGAGGGCGGCCGGGCCGCGAAACCAACAGGTGCTGTCCGCTACGCCTTGGCGAGCTGGCGCAGCACGTACTGGAGGATGCCGCCGTTGCGGTAGTAGTCGAGCTCGTTGGGCGTGTCGATGCGGCACACCGCGGTGAACTCGATGGGGCCCTTCTCACCAACGGCCTTCACGGTGAGCTTCTTCTGCGGCGCCAGCCCGTCCGCGACGCCGGTGATTTCGAACGTCTCGTGGCCGGTGAGGCCCAGCGACTGCGCGTCCTGGCCCGCCTCGAACTGCAGGGGCAGCACGCCCATGCCCACGAGGTTGGACCGGTGGATGCGCTCGAAGCTCTTGGCGATGACGGCCTTCACGCCCAGCAGCTGCGTGCCCTTGGCCGCCCAGTCACGGCTGGAGCCCGTGCCGTACTCGGCGCCCGCCAGCACCACGAGCGGGATGTTGTCCGCCTGGTACTTCATGGACGCGTCGTAGATGCTCATCCGCTCACGCGTGGGGATGTGCACCGTGACGCCGCCCTCCACGCCGGGGACCAGGAGGTTCTTCAGGCGGATGTTGGCGAAGGTGCCGCGCACCATCACCTCGTGGTTGCCGCGGCGCGCGCCGTAGGAGTTGAAGTCCTTGGGCTCCACGCCCTCCGCCATCAGGTACTTCGCCGCGGGGCTCGTCTTGGCGATGTTGCCCGCCGGGGAGATGTGGTCCGTCGTGACGGAGTCACCCAGGAGCGCCAGCACGCGCGCGCCCTTGATGTCCTGCACGGCCTTGGGCTCCTTCGGGAGGTTCTCGAAGAAGGGCGGCTTGCGCACGTAGGTGGACTTCTCATCCCACTTGAACGTGGAGCCCTTGCCCACCGGCAGCTGCTGCCAGAGCGTGTCGCCTTCCATGGCGTTCGCGTACTGGCTGCGGAACTGCTCCGGCTTCACGGCCGTGCGGATGGTCTCCTTGATCTCCTCGTTGGACGGCCAGATGTCCTTGAGGAACACCGGGCGGCCGTTGGGGTCCGTGCCCAGCGGCTCGTTGTCCAGGTCGCGGCCCACTTCACCGGCCAGCGCGTACGCCACCACGAGCGGGGGGCTCGCCAGGTAGTTCATGCGCACGTGCGGGTTGATGCGGCCCTCGAAGTTGCGGTTGCCGGACAGCACCGCCGCCACCACCAGGTCGCCCTCCACCACCGCGTTGGACACGGACTCCGGCAGCGGGCCGGAGTTGCCGATGCAGGTGGTGCAGCCGTAGCCCACGACGTGGAAGCCCACGGCCTCCAGGTAGGGCAGCAGGCCCGCGTCGCGCAGGTATTCGGTCACCACGCGGCTGCCCGGGGCCAGGGACGTCTTCACCCAGGGCTGCGGCTTGAGGCCCTTCTCCACGGCATTCTTCGCCAGGATGCCCGCGGCCACCAGCACGGCCGGGTTGGACGTGTTGGTGCAGGAGGTGATGGACGCGATGACCACCGCGCCATGGCCCACCTGGTAGCTCTGCTTGCCCGCCTTCACGGTGACGGACTGGGCCAGCCGCTCCGGGGCCACCGGGGCCGCGGGGGCCTTGGCGCCACCCTTCGGGCCCTCGTCGTCCTCGCCCTTGCTCTTGCCGGCGGACAGCATCTCCACGAGCGACGCCTCGTACCCGGCCTTCATGTCCTTCAGGGGCACGCGGTCCTGCGGACGCTTGGGGCCCGCCAGGCTGGGCACCACGGCGGCCAGGTCCAGCCCCAGCGTGTCGCTGAAGAGGGGCTCCTGGGCGCCGGCGTTGAGCCACAGACCCTGCTCCTTCGCGTACGCCTCCGTCAGCGCCACCACGTCATCCGGGCGGCCGGTGAAGCGCAGGTAGTTGCAGCTCTCCTCGTCCACCGGGAAGAAGCCGATGGTGGCGCCGTACTCCGGGGCCATGTTCGCGATGGTGGCGCGGTCCGGCAGCGACAGCGCCTTCAGGCCCTCGCCGTAGAACTCCACGAACTTGCCGACGACGCCCTTCTTGCGAAGCATCTGCGTGACGGTGAGCACCAGGTCCGTGGCCGTGGCGCCCGCGGGCAGCTTGCCGGTGAGCTTGAAGCCCACCACCTGCGGAATCAGCATCGTGATGGGCTGGCCCAGCAGCGCCGCCTCCGCCTCGATGCCGCCCACGCCCCAGCCCACCACGCCCAGGCCGTTGATCATCGTCGTGTGGCTGTCCGTGCCCACCAGCGTGTCCGGGTACACGGTGCTGCCCTGACGGAACGTCACCTGCGCCAGGAACTCCAGGTTCACCTGGTGGCAGATGCCGATGTCCGGCGGCACCACGCCAAAGCCCTTGAACGCGCTCTGGCCCCAGCGCAGGAAGGCGTAGCGCTCGCGGTTGCGCTCGAACTCCAGCTCCGCGTTCTCCTTGAAGGCCGCGGTGGTGGCGAACGAATCAATCTGCACCGAGTGGTCGATGACCAGGTCCGCCGGGTTGCGCGGGTTGATTTTGGCGGGGTCACCGCCCATGGCGGCGAGCGCCTCGCGCATGGCGGCCATGTCCACGACGGCGGGCACGCCGGTGAAGTCCTGGAGCAGCACGCGCGCGGGGTGGAAGGAGATCTCGGTCTCCGGGGCCGCCTTGGGGTCCCAGGCGAGCATCTTCTCGATGTGCTCGCGCTTGACGACGCGGCCGTCCTCATTGCGCAGCAGGTTCTCCAGCAGCACCTTCAGCGAGAACGGGAGGCGGTTGACCGCCGGGTGGGCCTTCGCCAGCGTGGCCAGGCTGAAATAGTCGTAGGTCGCCGAGCCCACCTTGAGCTGGGCCTTGGTGCCGAAACTGTCCGTCATGTGCGTTGCCGTCCTTCCGTGCCGGAATGACGCAACTTCTAGGCGTGTCCCCCCCGGCATGCAAAGGGTTCCTGCACTGCGTTGAAGGCGGTGGACGGTTGGTTCCGACCCCGGGCTTACAGCCCCGCTCAGAGCACCTTGCGGAAGAAGTACAGCACCCGCTCCACGGCCTTCTGCCAGAGGGGACGGCGGCGGAAGACGGCCAGGTCCACCTCGCGACAGTTGCCGCAATCCAGGCGGAACGAGTCCTCCAGGTCGCGACCCAGCCGGGGGTCCGCGAAGACGGCGTTGACCTCGTGGTTGAAGGCCAGTGACAACCGCTCCAGGTTGAACGACCCGATGGTGCCCCACACGCCGTCCACCACGGCTGTCTTGGCGTGCAGCACGCCCCGGCGCCACTCGAAGATGCGGATGCCGGCGTCCATCAGCGGCTCGTAGAAGGCGCGCGTCGCATGCTCGAGGAACGGGTGGTCGCTCTTGCCCCCGTTGAGCAGCAGGCTCACCTCCACGCCCCGCTTCGCCGCGTCCTTGAGCGCGGCCACCATGCGCCGGTCCGGCACGAAGTAGCCCGCGGCGATGAGCACGCTGGCCCGCGCGCGCTGGATGGCGTGCAGGTACGCGCGGTGGATGCTGCGGCGGCTGGACAGCACCGCCAGCCCCACGTCGCCCTTCTGCGGGCGGGCCTCCAGCGCCTGGGCCCCGCCGCGGATCCGCCGACGCAGCCGGCTCAGGCGGTCGCGGAACATCATCCGCCACGTGGCCAGGAAGCGCCGCTCCAGCTCATGCACCGCGGGGCCCTCAATCCGCAGCACGTCGTCGCGCCACGCCACGCCCTGCCCCTCCGGGGCCCAGTGCGCCGCGATGTTCACCCCGCCCGTGAAGGCCACCGTGCCGTCCACCACCAGAATCTTGCGGTGGTCCCGGCGCAGCAGGTGTCGCAGCCCGCGCTGGAGGCTGAAGGGTTTGAAGGCCCGCACGTCCACGCCGCGCTGGCGCAGGCCCTCGAAGAAGCTCCTGCGGCTGGTCCACGAGCCCACCGCGTCGTAGAGCACCTTCACGTGCACGCCGCGCTCGGCGGCCTCCGCCAGCGCCTGGCCGAAGAGCTCGCCCACCGCGTCGGTGACGAACATGTACGTCTCCAGGCGGATGGAGCGGCGCGCCCGGCGGATGGCCTCCAGCATCTCCGGGTAGGCCTCCACGCCGTCGCGCAGGAGCCGGCACGCATTGCCCTGGAGGGTGGGGTGGCGCTGCGGCAGGTAGTACCGGGCCAGCAGGCGCCGCGACACCCCGGCGCTCCACACCGGGCCATGCTCCGGCACCGGTCCCGGCGAACGCGCCGCTGGAACCAATCCCTCCGTCCGCCCGTCCTCCCCCGCCCGCTCACGCATCACCCCACTCAGGGTGGGAACGGAGGGAGGGACCGGCAACCCGGACGGGCCCCGCCCGCCTCCCTGGCGGGGTTGCACCGTCCAGTAGACGACGGCTCGCTACAGGCCGAACTCGACGCGCTTGTTCTCCGCGCGCGTGGCGCACGGCTGGTCGTACTCGGGGAAGTACTCGCGCATGTGGTCCAGCGTGGAGGCGGCCTGCTTGAAGTGGCCCTGGTTGTAGTAGCCCTCCACCTCCAGCAGCAGCTTGGAGCAGGTGCGATCCAACTCCTGCTGGGCGCGCTTCATGAACTCCTGGGCCTCGAAGTAGAGGTCCGGCTTGGGGTCCGGGTGGGCCTCCAGCATCAGCCACGCCTCGCGGAAGGACTTCCACGCCTCGTAGCGGTTGCGCGCGCCGATGTCCGGCGTGTCGAAGTTCTTGCGGCCCTTCTTGAAGGACTCGTTGGCCGTCTGCACCAGCTGCTGCGTGGACAGCTGCTCCGGCAGCAGCGCGCGCTCCACCCAGACGTTCCACACGCGCCAGGTGTCCTCGCCCGGCGGGTTGCGGGTGTTGTCGAAGATGATGCGGTTGGGCTCGCCCTTGCGCAGCTGCTGGGGCGGAATCATCAGCTCCAGCGAGCGCTCCTGGCTGGCCATCGTGTCCGGGGGCACCTTGCCCACGTCCACGCCGTTGACGCTCACCACCACCTCGTCCTTGGAGATGCCCTGGGCCTGGTAGTGGAGGATGACCACCGCGCGCGTCGCGGCGACGAACTCCCACTCGAAGACCTTCATGTCCGGCCGGTTCCAGGTGACGCCGTCGCCCAGGCCGAACGAGTCGGTGATGGGCTGGTTGGACAGGCGCACGGGCTCCTCGCCCTTCTGCACCATGTCCTCGCCGCCCAGCACCAGCCAGTACATGAGGGCGAAGAGGCCCAGCACCACCACGCCGCCGCCGGCCATCACGCCCGCGCGGACCTTGGAGTTCGCCTCCGCCCAGAACAGGCGCAGGTTGGCCACCAGGCCCGGCGTCTCACGGCGGATGCGGGCGCGCTCGGCCGCGGACAGGCCACCACCGCCAGCGCTGCTGCTGGCGCCACCGGCGCGGGGCGGGCGGGCCACGGCGCGGGAGG
>NZ_RAWP01000124.1:0-27590 GCF_003668935.1 Corallococcus sp. AB032C
CCCCAAGGCTCCGCGTCCGCCGCCGCCTCCCGCGGAGCCGGAGGACCCGAGCAAGCCGCGCGTGCCGGTGGTGCTCTTCGGCGGCGCCGCGCAGGGCGTGAAGCCGTCCGTGGCGCTCACGCCCAAGCCGGACTTCTCCGAGGAGGACCTGGCGGTGCTGGACGACATCGACCGCATCTCGCGCGGCGAAGAGGCCAGCCTGGACACGGAGAAGGTGAAGCCCGCGCGCATGGTCGCGAGCCTCATCCGCCTGCTCATCCGCAAGGGGCTCATCCAGGAGGCGGAGTTCCTGGAGGAGCTGGCCCAGAAGTGACGGGTGTCGCGCCGTCCCCCGGGGCTTCTGCCGGCGCCCCGCTCCTGGACGTGCGGGGGCTCGTCACCCAGCTGTCGCTCCCGCGCGGCACGGTGCGCGCGGTGGACGGCGTGTCCTTCTCCGTTCCTCCCGGCGGCACGCTGGGGGTGGTGGGGGAGAGCGGCTGCGGCAAGAGCCTGACGGCGCTGTCGGTGATGCGGCTCGTTCCGCAGCCGCCCGGCCGCGTGGTGGGCGGCGAGGTGCGCTTCCGGGGCAATGATTTGCTGGCCCTGCCGGAGAAGGAGATGCGGCGCGTGCGCGGTCGGCACGTGGCCATGGTCTTCCAGGAGCCCATGACGTCGCTCAACCCGGTGTTCACCGTGGGCGAGCAGATTGGCGAAGGCGTCCGGCTGCACCTGGGGGCCACCCGGGCGCAGGCGCGTGAGCGCGCGGTGGAGATGCTCCGGCAGGTGGGCATCCCGGCGCCCGGCGAGCGCGTGGACGCGTACCCGCACCAGCTCTCCGGTGGCATGCGCCAGCGCGTGATGATCGCCATGGCGCTCGCGTGCGACCCGGCGCTGCTCATCGCGGACGAGCCCACCACTGCGCTGGACGTCACCATCCAGGCCCAGATCCTGGAGCTGCTCAAGCGCCTGCAGGCCGAGCGGAACATGGCGGTGATGCTCATCACCCACGACCTGGGCGTGGTGGCGGGAAGCTGCGACGCGGTGGTGGTGATGTACGCGGGCCGCATCGTGGAGC
This sequence comes from Corallococcus sp. AB032C, assembly GCF_003668935.1. Lineage (NCBI taxonomy): Bacteria > Pseudomonadati > Myxococcota > Myxococcia > Myxococcales > Myxococcaceae > Corallococcus > Corallococcus sp. AB032C. Next base: position 1,055 of record NZ_RAWP01000124.1, read on the forward strand.
AGGCCCCGGTGCGCGAGCTGTTCGCCCGGCCCGCGCACCCGTATACGGCGGGCCTGCTGCGCTCCATCCCGTCGCTGCACGACGCGGGCGCGGCGGCCGATGGCGGGCGTCAGCGCCTGAAGGCCATTCCCGGCATGGTGCCGTCGCTCACCGCGCTGCCTTCCGGGTGCGCGTTCCGCGACCGCTGCGACCGCGCCTCGGAGCTGTGTGCCCGCGTCACGCCCGTGCTGGAGCCGAAGCGCGGAGGCCAGTCCGCCGCCTGTCATCACCCGGTGCCCGCGCCATGAGCGAACCGCTGGTCCAGGTGCGCGACCTGAAGGTGCACTTCCCGGTGAAGGGCGGCCTTTTGGGCCGCACGCGCGGCACGGTGCGCGCCGTGGACGGCGTGTCCTTCGACGTCGCCCGGGGCGAGACGCTGGGCCTGGTGGGGGAGAGCGGCTGCGGCAAGAGCACGCTGGGGCGCGCGGTGCTGCGCCTCATCGACCCGACCTCCGGCTCCATCCGCGTGGCCGGGCGCGAGCTGACCGGCCTGTCGCAGCGCGAATTGCGGCCGCTGCGCCGACAGATGCAGCTCGTCTTCCAGGACCCGTACGCGTCGCTCAACCCGCGCATGACGGTGGGGGACATCCTCGCGGAGCCCTTCGCCATCCACGGCCTCGCGAAGGGCAAGGCTCGCGAGGACGAGGTGCTGGCGCTGCTCGACGCCATGGGGCTGCCCCGCGAGGCGCGTCAGCGCTACCCGCACGAGTTCTCCGGCGGCCAGCGTCAACGCATCGGGATTGCACGTGCCATCGCGTTGCGTCCGGAGCTGGTGGTGGCGGACGAGCCCATCAGCGCGCTGGACGTCTCCATCCAGGCGCAGATCGTCAACCTGCTGGTGGACCTGCAGCGCGACCGCGGGCTCACCTACGTCTTCATCGCGCACGACCTGAAGATCGTTGAGTACGTGTCCACGCGCGTGGCGGTGATGTACCTGGGCCGCATCGTGGAGGTGGCGCCGTCCCGGTCGCTGTACGCCGGACCGCGCCATCCGTACACGCAGGCGCTGCTGTCCGCGGTGCCCGTGCCGGATCCGGAGCGTCCCCCCACGCGGCTGCTGCTGCCGGGAGAGCCGCCTTCGCCCCTGTCGCCGCCGACCGGCTGCGCGTTCCATCCGCGCTGCCCGCATGTGATGGAGCGCTGCCGCCGCGAGTCACCCCCGCTGTATCCCCTGGGTGGAGGCCACGCCGCGGCTTGCTTCCTGGCCGAAGGGGATTCGCGCAACGTGCAGGATGGGCCCGCTGTTTCCACGTCCGGAGGAGGTGCCGGTGTTCTGGCTCAGCCATCATCACCCGGATGAGTACAACCGCACGTACGTGCTCGCGGGCGTGCGCGTGTGCGCGCGGTGCCTGGGCACGTACCCGGTGCTCGCTGGCGTGTTCCTTGGGCTGTTCGCGCTGAAGGCTCCGCTCCAGTGGGAGTGGGACGTGCCGGTGGTGCTGGGGCTCACGCTGCCCGCGCTCGTGGACTGGGCGGTGGGACGCTTCTGGCCCGCCTCGGGTTCCAACGCGGTGCGTACGCTGACGGGCATCCTGTTGGGAGTGGGGCTCGGCCGCTCGCTGTACGTGCATGTGCAGCGCCCACTGCCGGCGGTATTACTTGCGCAGGCACTTCTGGTGACAGGGGTGGCGGTCCCTGTCATTCTCGCCACTTACCGGCGGCCACGGCCGGAATAGACCTTTCGCGCACGGCTGTCCGTTACAGGCCTTGGGCGGTGAAGGGGATGGCACCCGTGGCTTCATGGGCACTGGGGGAAGTTTGGCACCCGAAACCTCAGACGAGCAGCTGATGCTCGCCTTCCAGGCGGGAAACGCGCGTGCGTTCGATGCGTTGGTGCGCAAGCACCGCGCGCCGGTGTTCAACTTCATCCTGCGCTTCGTGGGGCACCGGGCGCGGGCGGAGGACGTGCTGCAGGAGACCTGGCTCAAGGTGGTCCGCAGCGCCCGGGAATACGAGCCCAAGGCCCGGTTCACGACCTGGCTGTACACCATCGCGAGGAACCTCTGCGTGGACAGCACGCGCAAAGAGAGCTACCGCCAGACGACGTCCCTGGAAGCCCCCTCGGCGGGTGCCGACGGCGACGAGGGACGTCCGTTGGGCGAGGGGCTGCCGGATGCCGGGGCCAGCCCGGAGCGCGGCGCGCACAACGCGCGCCTCCGGCCCCTGCTGGAGCGGGCCCTGTCCGCCCTGCCGGAGGAGCAGCGCGAGGTGTTCGTGCTGCGCGAGTACAGCGGCATCCCGTTCAAGGAGATCGCCGAGGTGACAGGCGTGTCCGAGAACACGGTGAAGAGCCGCATGCGCTACGCGTTGGAGGGCCTGCGCCGCCGCCTGGGTGAGCTGGGCGTGGACGGCGACCTGTCGGAGGATGGAAGGACGGTGGCGGGATGAATGCCCAGAATGCCCACGCGCACGAGGACCGGCTCCTCGACTTCGCCTATGGCGAGCTGCCCGCGTCGGAGGCCCATGTGCTGGAGCAGCACGTCCAGGGCTGTGTGCGCTGCACGAAGGCGCTGGCGGACATCCGCGGCGTGCGCACCACCATGGCGCAGCTGTCGTCGGAGCCCGCGCCGGACGCGGGCCTGGAGTCGCTGCTCGCGTACGCGCAGCAGTCCGCGCGCCGCGCCGCCGCCGGGCCCGAGCCGAAGCCCTCGCGCTGGCGCCGCTTCCTGCTGCCCGCGGTGGGCCTGGCCACGGTGGGCACCTTCGGCCTCCTGACGTTGACGGTGAGCGAGAACCTGGACCTGGCGCCGAACCTGTCGCAGCGGGCTCCTAGCCCGACGATGGCCGCGGCGAAGCAGGAGTCGCCGACGCGGGAGAAGCGCGCCCCGAGTGCCCTGGCCCCCGCGCCGTCGAGCGCGACCCTCGAAGTGGATGTGCCCGAGGGTGCCTCGGACGCACTGGCGGCCGCGCCCGCGCCGGGCGAGAGGGAGTTCAACCGGAATCAGGTGGAGGCCAAGACGCAGCGCAAGGGCACCGCCGCGGCCCGTCCGTCCGACTGGATGAACGCGGGCAGTGGTGGCGCGCTGCTGGAGCGCCGCGCGGACATCGAGGCTCCCAAGAAGAAGATGTCCAAGGCCGTCCGGGACGCGGAGGAAGAGTTCGCCGCGCTCGATCAGGCGACGGCCGGGGCGCCGGCGCAGGAGGCGCCTCCGAAGGAAGAGAAGTCCAACGACGGCTACCTCGCGAAGGATGAGCCCGCGGCGCGGCGTTCCGCGGGCAAGCTCAGCGACAAGGCCATGGGCGCGAAGGGTGACTCCCTGCGGCTGGGTGAGGCGGCCTATGGCCGTGGGCTCAGTTCGGATGAAGACGACGGAGTGGCAGCGGGCGCGGCTCCGCCGCCTCCTGCCGTGGCCTCCGCGCCCGTGGTCCAGGCCGCGCCCATGGCCCCCGCCGCCGTGGGCTCCATCGGAGGCGCGGCGCCTCCGTCCACGCCCCCGGCGCTTTCGACCGCCACGCCCAAGCAGGAGTCCGCCCGCGCGGAGGCGGCGAAGCCTTCTCCCGTGGCGAAGTCCGCCTCCAAGGAGGCGATGACGGCGCGCGACCTGTCCGCCCAGGCCCAGGCCGCCGCGAACCAGGGTGACCGCGCCCGGGAGGCTCAGCTGCTGCGCGCCGCGCTCGCGGCTGGAGCCAGCGGCAGCGAGCGGCTGGCCCTGCTCTCACGGCTCTGCGAGTCGGAGTCCGTCCAGGGACGGACCCAGGAGGCCACCGCCATCTGCGGGCAGATCATCACCGAGGCCCCCGGCTCCAGCGCGGCCCAGCTGGCCCAGCGCCGCCTGCGTCAGGTCACGCCCTCCGCGGACACGGACAGGGCCGCTCCCGCCCAGCGCGCGCAGTAGGGGAGGGCGGCAGTCCACATGACCGATGCGTCCAGGGCCTGGGTCCTGGATAATGGGACCATGACGTCGGACGTGCACGCTCCCCCCGTGAACAGCCCCCGGAAGTCGCCGCCGCGCTCCCCGCGCCGGGCCCGCCGTGGCCAGGCCATGGTGGAGTACTCGATGATCAACTGGGTGTTGATCGTCGGGCTCGTCGTCGGCGCCACGGTGAAGATCCGCTGGACGGACGACCGGCAGACCAACGTCATCGACCTGTTCCTCGAGGCGTACCAGATCTATTACGACTCGTTTTACTTCGTGCTGAACCTGCCGTTCCCCTGAGGGCCGGAAGGCCGCGGATCAACTCACTGCGTCGAGCCGTCCTCCCCCCTGGGCGGACAGGCTCCGCGAGCTCCGGACGTCCCGGGATTCCGCTTTGTCACGAGAGGTGGTTTTGACACCTGCTCTGGGGCATGGCTAACATCTTGCCTCGTTCGCGCCCTGGCATCGCCCCCTCGTCCAAAGCAGTCCTGCCGCCACGACGGCGCCCCACCGTTCTGGAGGACTTTGAACCATGTTGAAGGGTAAGACCCCACTCGTCGTCGCACTGGTGCTCGGTTTGCTCGCGGGCATCGTGGCCTACTCGGCCATCAAGAAGAAGGAATCCGATGTGCGCCGCGGGTGGAACCTGGTTCCCGTGGTGGTGGCGGGCCAGGACATGCCCGAGGGCTCGGTCATCACGTACGAGATGATCTCCCAGCGCTCGGTGCCGGAGCAGTTCGTCACCTCGTCGGTGGTGAAGCCGGACTCCGCCAACTACATCGTGAACCAGAAGGTGCTGGTGGCGCTGCAGGCCGGCGACCCCATCCTCTGGAGCCAGTTCGAGACGACGAAGGCCGCCGAGCGCCTGTCCACGAAGGTGCAGAAGAAGGCGCGCGCCATCACCATCGAGGCGAAGCAGACCACGTCCGTGGGCGGGTGGATTCGCCCGAACGACCACGTGGACATCATCGGCACGTTCCGCGATCCGCAGACGGACGAGAGCGTCGCGGTGACGCTGCTGCAGAACATCATCGTGGTCGCCACGGGTAAGATCACGGGCACCACGAACATCAACCTCATCCCGGAGAACCAGCGCGAGTACTCCAACGTCTCGCTGATGGTGCTGCCGGAAGAGGCGGAGATCCTGGTGCTGGCGGCGGAACTGGGCCAGCTGACGTTGTCCCTGCGCAACGAGGACGACGTGGACCTCATCGAGGAGCGTGGCCGCGCGACCATCAGCACGCTGCTCTCCGGTGAACGCACCCGTGTGCTGGAGCAGAAGCGCCGGGAGATCATCCAGATCATCAAGGGCAGTGGCGGCGGCGAGAAGGCCTCGGCCGGCTCTCCGTAGTCCTGCGCGCGGGGCCGCTTCGCTTGACGCTGAAGCGGCCCTGCCGACCCCTCCCTCATCCCCCGGGGATTCGCGCCCATGCTCGCAGGTATCGTCCTCCTTCTCGTCACCGGCTCGGTGTTCTTCTTCAGCCTGGTGATCTTCAGCGTCCTGTCGAAGGCGTATGAGCAGTACCAGGAGCGGTACGTCGCCAAGTCGATGAACGACTTGAGCGACATGTTCCTCTTCATCGACGCGCGGCAGATGTTGATCCTCAACATCGCCTGCATGTGCCTCCTGGGCATCCTCAGCTACATCGTCTTCAACCCCATCCTCGCGGTGCTCGCGACCATCTTCGGCTTCTTCCTGCCGATGCTGCTCGTGAAGCACTACCGCAAGCGCCGCATCAAGAAGTTCAACGTGCAGCTGGTGGACGCGCTGCAGGCCATGGCCAACGCGTTCAAGGCGGGCCTCACGTTCCCCCAGGCCATCGAGCACGTGGCGCGCGAAGCGATGCCGCCCCTGTCCCAGGAGTTCGGCCTCTTCGTGAAGGAAGTGAAGCTGGGCGTGCCGCTGGAAGAAGCGCTCGTCAACATGGGCAAGCGCGTGGGCAGCGACGACCTGGAGCTGGTGGTGGTTTCCACCAACATCGCGCGCCAGCTGGGCGGCAACATGGCGGAGATGTTCGAGACCATCTCCACGGTGATCCGCGAGCGCTTCCGTCTGGAAGGCAAGATCGACGCGCTGACCTCCCAGGGCAAGCTGCAGGGGTGGATCGTCGCGGCCATGCCGGCGGTGCTGGGCATGGTGCTCAACTACATGCGCCCGGACCTGATGGAGCCGATGATGAACCACATCTTCGGCTACATCCTGGTGACCATCATCGCCATCATGGAGATCATGGGCATCCTCATCATCCGGCGCATCGTCAACATCGACATCTGAAACGAGGCGCACCGTGCAGGAAGTCCTGACATTTCTGCTGATGGGCGGCTCGGCACTGCTGACCGCGGGAGCGGTGGCGTTCCTGGGCATCGGCCTGTACTCCAACCTCCTGGAGCGCTTCCTCACGGAAGTCCGCGACGAGTCCGCGGGCGGCATGAAGGGCGCTGGCTCCGTCGCCGTCCGCAAGCTGGGCGCGATGAACCGGCGCTTCATGTGGCCGGGCTACGAGTCCAAGACGCGCCGCAAGCTGATCAAGGCGGGCGAGCCGTCGCAGTACAAGCCCGAGGACATCATGGCGCTGCAGGAGATCAGCGCCTTCTTCGCGCTCCTGGCGGGCCTGTTCGTCGTCAACGGCATGGGCATGAACCTGGCCTGGTCGCTGCTGGTGATGCTGCTGGGCCTGTTCTATCCGCTCATCTGGTTGAACGATCAGGTGAAGCGCCGTCACCTGGCCATCAGCCGCGCGCTTCCGTACAACCTGGACCTGCTGACGCTGTCGGTGGAAGCGGGCATGGACTTCACGGGCGCGCTGGCGAAGGTGGTGGAGAAGGGCCGCCAGGGTCCGCTGCGTGAAGAGCTGCAGCTGGTGCTCAAGCAGCTCAAGATGGGCAAGACGCGTGAAGAGGGGCTCAAGAGCATGATCGTGCGCGTGGACCTGCCGTCGCTGACGACGTTCGTCACGGCGCTGATCCAGGCGGACAAGATGGGTACGAGCCTGGGCAAGGTGCTGCGCATCCAGTCCACGCAGATGCGCATCGACCGCACGCAGCGCGCCGAGAAGCTGGCGGGCGAGGCGCCGGTGAAGATGCTCTTCCCGCTCATCGCCTGCATCTTCCCGACGGTGTTCATGGTGCTCTTCGGGCCCATCGTGTTCCAGTTCATGTTCGGCAACGTCGGGGGCTAGTCCTCTGCCCATCCTGCTCACCATCACCCAGGGGCTCCAGGTCGGAAGGGAGCTCGCCTTCGAGCAGGCCGAAGTGAAGATCGGCCGGACCTCGGAGAACGACCTGGTGCTGCATGACCACGGTGTCTCCCGGCGTCATGCCCGCATCACGGCGAGGGATGGGCGCTACTTCGCCGCGGACGTTGGCAGCGCGAACGGCACGCAGCTGAACGGCCAGCCGCTGGCCGGCGAGAAGCAGCTGCGCGACGGCGACCGCATCACCGTGGGGCCGGTGGAGTTCACCTTCGTGTGGATGGCACCGGAGGATGACGACGACGTCACCCGGCCCATCCGGCGGGTGCTCGCGCCGCCCCACGCGAACGTGTCGCCGCAGGGCTTGGGGCAGGCCTCGCTCGCGGAAATCGAAGCGGCGCCCACGAGCTACCAGCAGTCGATGCCGGCCATGGCCCGGCCTGCATCCCCGCCGCGCCCGGGAATGGCGGTGCCCGCGGCGAAGGGTGGGGCGACCCCTGCGATGCCGGTGCCGGCCGCCACACCGAAGCGGCCCTCCGCTCCGGATCTGCCGGCGGTCAATGCCCCCGCGCCGGGTGCGGCTGCGCAGGTCCGGCCTCCACCGGGGCCTGCGCTCAGCGCTTCCGCGCCGGGTGCGGCGGCTCCGCCCAAGCCTCCTGTGCTGGGAACTTCCTCGCCGGCATCCGCTGCGCCTGTCCGGGCTGCATCGGGAGCTCCCGTCCTGGGGGCTTCCGCGCCGGCATCCGCTGCGCCGGCCCGGCCTGCACCGGGAGTTCCCGTGGTGGGAGCTTCCTCGCCGGGTGTGGCGACTCCGCCCAGGCCTCCTTCGGGTCCGCCTGTGCTGGGTGCCTCCGCGTCGGCTGCTTCGGGCAAGGTTCCCGCCGCGCCTCCTGTGTTGGGTCCTTCGGCGCCGGGAGCGACCGCGCCTGCCAGGACTCCCGCGGGGCCCCCGGTGTTGGGGCCTGCCGCTTCGGGCGCGGGTGCGCCGGCCAAGGCTTCCGCTGGCCCCCCGGTACTGAGCGCTCCGGTCGCGAACAAGGCTCCGGGACCTTCCGCCTCCGTCCGGGCCTCCGGGCCGGGACTGTCAGCGGTCGGTGCCTCGGGACCGGGCCGGTCATCCGCGCTGGAGGCTGCCCCGGCCTCCTCGCTCGAACTTCCCTCGGCTGGAACTCCTGTCTCGACGGCGACCTCCGCGCCGGGGAAGGTCGCCGCTTCAGCTCCTGTCGAGCCCGCGGCTCCCGCCAAGCGGAACGGCGTCGCGAACCTTCCTGGTGTCGGTGCGCCCGCGCTGAACCGTCCCTCGCTGGGGCTTGGCGCCGCGCGCGCGTCCGCTGCTCCGGTGTCCCGGGGCGCCGTGGCTTCCGCGCCCGGCCTGCCGTTGATGTCGCCGCCGGGGCTCATGGCTCCGCCGCCTCCGGCTCGGCCTTCTGTCGTACTGCCTCCCGTGGACCTGGCCCCCGTGGTGCCGGATGAACCCGAGGAGCGCACGCTGATGGCGATCCCCACGGCGGACGCACCCGCTGCGGCGCTGCCTCCCGTGCTGCCGCTCCCGGAGCTGGACGAGCCCGAGGAGCGCACGCTGATGGCGATCTCCACGGTGGATTCGCTCGTGCCCGCCGCGCCGCCGCCTCCCGTGCTGTCGCTCCCGGAGCTGGACGAGCCCGAGGAGCGAACGTTGATGGCGATTCCGGCGACCCTGGAAGCGCCGCCCGTGGAAGCCGCGGCGCCGCCACAGGCGGCCTCGCCCGCGCTGCCTCCACCGATGATGGAGGAGCCCGAGGAGCGGACCGTCCTCGACCTCCGGCCCATCACCCCGGTCAGTCCGCTCGTGGCCCCTCCGGTGCGCGTCGCGATCGCGCCCGCCCCCGCGCCCGACTCCAGCGAGCCCTCTACCTTCGTCGGCCAGGACGATGACCTCTTCTCGGCCCCCGAGGAGACCCGGGCCTCAGGGACCTTCACGGGCCCGGTCGCCCCTGGCCTCGTGGCGCCTCCGCCGGCCTGGAGCCCTCCCGTCCCGCCGCCTTCGCCGGAGCCGGTGACGTTCGTCCGCCGGGACCGGGCCGCGCCTGCTCCCACCCTGGACCCCGGCCCGCTGCCGGGCGAGTTCCCACTGGCCTCGGTGCCCTCCGCGGACGGGCAGGGGGATGCCACCCAGCCCGTGCCGGCCGACCTGGAGGACTCCTTCGTCCAGCCCGTGCCCAACGGCCCGGTGACGGTCGTCGCGAAGGTCGAGCCCTCGTCCGCCGCCGACAAGGCCCGCCAGCGGCGTCAGCTGGGCAAGTCGCTCCAGGGCCGGTTCCTCCTCTTCTGGAAGCGACAGTCGCTGCCCAAGCGGATCGCCTTCGCGTCGCTTGCGGGCGTGGCCGTGCTGGGCGTGGTGACGCTGCTCGTGGCGCTCGCGGTCCCTACGGCCATCCGGCTCCCGGGCCGCGAACCCTTCACGCTGGGCATGGAGCCGGTGACGGACTCCTTCGGCCTGGGCGACGGTGTGCGCTGGGTCCACGCCGACGACAAGCTCTTCGACTTCCGCTTCGTGTCCCCCACGCGCGCCGTGGCGGTGCTGCACTACCAGGCCAGCAGCATCGCCCGGGACGAGGTCAACCTGTCCCTCAACGGCGTGTCCCTGGGCTGGGTGCCCCCGGACACTGCGCAGACGGCCGAGCGTGAGCTGGAGCAGATCCTCCCGCCCAGCCTCCTGCGGCGCAACGCCAACAACCAGCTCCTCTTCGACAACGCCCTCAACCCGCCCGGCCGCGACCCGTGGCGCATCTGGAACCTGCGGCTGGAGATCATCCCGGTGCCGGAGGCGCCGCCGGATCAGCTGGTCGCCTCCGCCCGGGAGGCCGCGACGGCGGGGGCCCGCTTCTACGAGCTCAAGGATGTGGGCGCGGAGAACCTGTTCAAGGCGTGGCGGGAATACCGCGCCGCGTGGATCACCCTGGAAGCGCTGGACGACAAGCCGGAGCTTTACGAGGACGTCCGGGAGCGGATCGCCCAGATTTCAATGGAGCTGGACCACCGCTGCAGCCAGCTGATGATGCAGTTCCAGCGGGCGGTTCAGTTCCGCAGCCGACGGGATGCGGTCGCGACCCTGGAAGACGTACGGAGACGCTTCCCTACGGCCGAGCATCGCTGCCACAATCTCGCGCTGGAAAAAGCCTATGAGCACGAGCTTTAGGGCCCGTGCCCCCCTCAGCAGGACGCGGTGACCGCCATGTCGAACGCACCTCCCCCCGCCCGCCGACGGCCTACGTCCGGTACGCCCTCCTCCGGGAGCGGTTCGCGCGCGCCGGTCCGCCGGTCGACCGCCGGTGCCGCCGCGGCCCGCCCCGCGAAGCTCGTCGTCGTCGCCGGCCCCATGGAGGGCGAGGAGTTCGCGCTCTCCGAACTCGAGTACACGGTCGGCCGCTCCACCGACAACCCCATCTGCATCCAGGACACGTCCGTCTCCCGCAAGCACGTGACGCTGCGCAAGGAGTCCGCGGGCTGGATGGTCAGTGACATGGGCTCCGGCAACGGAACCATCCTCAACGGTGAGCCCATCGCCGAGGAGACGCTCCTCGCCAACGGCGACGTCATCACGCTGGGCGACTCGGAGCTGCGCTACGAGGACACCGCCAACAGCACCGCGAAGGTGCAGGCCCCCACCGGCTCCCGGCCCCGTCCGTCCACGGCGGCGGGCCGCGGTCCCACGGCCGTGCCCACGCGTCCCGCCCGGGAGGGCCGCGCGCGCCCGCAGACGTCGCGCGCCGCCGCCGCCGCGGAACTCACGCCGGAAGCGCAGCGCAAGCGCATGCGGATGAAGCTCGCGGGCGTCGCCGTGCTGGTGGTGCTCTTCGCGGGCCTGGGCGTCGCGCGCTCGCGCATGCGGCAGCAGGCGGAGGAGCAGGGCCGCATCGAGGCGGAGCAGCGTGAGTACCGCGCGCAGCTGGGCGGCCTCTTCCAGGAGGCCAAGAACCTGGTGCGCGAGGGCCAGTGGGAGCAGGCCAAGGCGAAGCTGGAGGAACTCCACACGCGGGCGTCGGACTATCCCGGCGTCGAGGACTACCTGAAGGCCGCGGAGCGGGAGATTCCCAACCAGAAGCACCTGGGCACGGCCCAGGCGGCGCTGGACAAGGGCGAGCTGGCCAGCGCGAAGGCGTCCATCGAGAAGGTGACCAGCGACACCCAGCAGTACGAGCAGCTGAAGACGGCACGCAAGAACCTGACGGACGCCGCCGACAAGCGCACGAAGGAGGCCAAGGGGCTCCTGGACACCCGCGCGCTGGAGAACGTGCAGAAGGCCAAGGCCATCACCGACGACGTGCTCGCGACCTTCCCCGAGCACCGCGACGGCAAGCTTGTCAACGACGACGCCGTGCGCGTCATCGCGGACCTGACGCGTCCGGACCCCGTGCGCGTGGCCGCGACGCCCAAGCCGTGGGAGCCCGCGGTGGACCGCTTCCGCGACGCGGACATCACCGGTGCGGTGGCCATCCTCAACGCGTGCTCGGCCAAGACGTCCCAGTGCAAGCAGCTGATGGCGCAGATGACGGAGTTCGGCAACCTCTACAAGAAGCTGGAGGAACTGGACGCCAAGGGCCTCACCCGCCTGCTCGCGCTGGACAAGGAAATCACCGAAGGGCGCACGAGCAAGATGGCGCGCAACGCGGGCACCCGCGCGGGCAACATCTATTACAAGAGCGCCGCGGGCGCGAAGGCCGCCGGCCAGTGGTCGCGCGCCATGGAGTTCGCTCGCCGCGCCCTCCAGGCGGACCCCAGCCACACGGGCGCCGCCAACATCGTCAACGACCTCAAGGGCAAGGCGAAGGACCTGTACATGCAGGCCTACTCCATCAAGGACTCCAGCCCGGAGGACGCGCTGCCCAAGTTCCGCGATGTCGTCGCGATGACGCCGCCCGACGACGAACTGCACGGCAAGGCCCAGGGCTGGGTCGAGAAGCTGTCGCGATGAAGAAGCGCAAGGGGCTGGAGCCGCCCCCGGCCGAAGAGCCGGGGCAGGGCGACCTGTTCGGCACGTCGCTGCTCCCCCCCTTGCGTCCCGCGCCCGCGAAGGCCGCCAGCGGAGGCAAGACGCCTCCGGCTCCCCCGGCTCATTCGCCCACGCCGGTGGCTGAAATCGCCGCGCCGCCCCCTGCCGCCGTCACCCCGCCGCCGCGCCCGGAGCGCACGGTGTTGTCGGTGGGCGAGCTCACCCGGCAGATAAAGCAGACGGTGGAGACTCGCTTCCCGCGCGTGATGGTGCGCGGTGAGGTGTCCAGCTTCCGGGGCGCCAACGCGCGCGGCCACTGGTACTTCACGCTCAAGGACGCGGACGCCTCCATCGACGCGAAGGTGTGGGCGTCCATGGCGGGGCGGATCCGCTTCGCGCTGCGCGACGGCATGGAGGTGGTGGCCGAGGGCAGCGTGGACCTGTACGAGCCGCAGGGCCGCTACAGCCTCATCGTGTCCCGGCTGGAGCCGGTGGGCGAGGGCGCGCTGGCGCTCGCGTTCGAGCAGCTCAAGCAGCGGCTGGCGGCGGAGGGGCTCATTGGCGACCGTCGCGTGCGGCCGCCCCGGCCCGTGCCGTTCCTGCCCCGGCGCATCGGCGTCGTCACCAGCCGCACCGGCGCGGCGCTCCAGGACTTCCTGCGCGTGCTGCACTCGCGCAACCCCCGGCTGGGCGTGCTGCTGGCGGACGCGCGCGTGCAGGGTGAGGGCGCCGCGGAGGACGTGGCGCGGGCCATCGAGCGGCTTTCGCGCACCGACGTGGACGTCATCGTCGTGACGCGCGGAGGAGGCTCCGTGGAGGACCTCTGGACGTTCAACGAGGAGCGGGTGGCGCGCGCCATCTTCGCCTCGCCGGTGCCGGTGGTGTCCGCCATCGGCCACGAAATCGACTTCACCATTTCGGACTTCGTCGCGGACCTGCGCGCGCCCACGCCCAGCGCGGCGGCGGAGCGGCTGGCGCCGGTGCTCGCGGACCTGGAGCTGACGCTGGCCACGCAGTCCGGCCGCCTGCGCCGGGCCATGGAGCGCCGGGTGCTGGAGCTGCGCGAGCGCCAGGGCCAGCTTCGCGCGCGGCTGCCGGACCCTCGCCGCGAGGTGAACCATCAGCGCCTGCACCTGTCCGAACAGGTGGAGGCGATGATGCGCGTGCTGCGCCCTCGCGCGCGCGAGCACCGCGAGACGCTGCGCGCCTTGCAGGAGCGGCTGCAGCGGGCGCGGCCCCAGACGCGGCTGTCGGAGCAGCGGGCCCACCTGCTCAAGCTGGCCATGCGTCTGTCGGAGGCGGCGCGCGCGGGCGTCACCCGTCGGCGGGGCGCGCTGGCGGACGCGCGGCTGGGGTTGGAGCGGCAATCCCCCACGGCGCGGGTGGCCGCCGAGCGGGCGAAGGTGGCCCAGGCGAGAGCGCGGCTTCTGGAGCTGCAGCGGGGCATGCTGGCGTCCGCGCAGACGCACTTCGGCCGGTTGGGGGGCCGTCTGGACGCCCTGAGCCCCCTGAAGGTGATGTCTCGCGGCTACGCGGTGACGTTCCGCCAGCGGGACGGCGTCGTGGTGCGCTCCACGGCGGACGTGGTGGTGGGGGACGTGCTGGGCATCAAGCTGGCGGCCCACGGGGCGAAAACCCTGGGAGGGTGTGAAGAAATCGAAGCCACCGTTACCAGCCTGAAAGGCCCGGTGGACTGCTAGCGGGCCACCCTCTACATTCCGCGCCCCGCTCGGGGAGGTGGATGGCCGTGGCGAAGTCGGACAAGAACCCCAAGGTGGAGCCCGCTCCGGAGCAGTACGGAGACGTGGTGTCGCGCCTGGAAGACACGGTGGCGCGGCTGGAAAGCGGCGACCTGTCGTTGGAAGAGTCGCTCAAGGCGTTCGAGGAGGGCATCCGCCTCGTCCGCCGGGGTGAGAAGCTGCTCACGGAGGCCGAGCAGCGAATCGAACAGCTGCTGGTGGACGAGGACGGCCAGGACGTGGCGGCGCCGCTGGCGGTGGCGGCCCGGCCCGCTCCGCAGGCTGCCCCCCGGACGACCGCGCAGGCGCGTCCGCCACCGGAGGACGATGTCCCGTTCTAGGTATCAGGGGAAGGGTGGAGGCCGGGCATGTCGAAGCCGAAGATTACGATTGTCGATGATGACCGCGACACGCGCGAGCTGCTCGCCGAGGCCCTGGGGGCCGAGGGGTTCGAGGTCATGTCCGCGGCCAATGGCCTGCGGCTCGTCGCGTCGCTGGAACTGCACCGGCCGCACGCCATCCTCCTGGACGTGAACATGTCCTGGATCAACGGCTTCGAGCTGTGTCAGGCCGTGAAGCAGAACAAGCAGTTCCGGGACATCCCCATCATCTTCATCAGCGGGCGGGGAGACCCGGAGGACAAGCGGCGAGGCATGGAGGTCGGCGCGGCCGACTACTTCGTGAAGCCGCTGGAGCTGGACGCGCTCGTCAAGCGCATCCGCGAACTCATCCCCGCCGACGTGGCGAAGGAGCCCTGACGCCGATGGCCGCTTTCAACCTGGACCCCTTCATGCGCACGCAGCAGGCGCGGGTGGAGGCACGCCTGCTCGAACGCGCGGACCGCCTGGGTCCCGCGGGCACTCCGCCCCGGCTGGCGGAGGCCATGCGCTACTCGTTGCTCGCGGGCGGCAAGCGCCTGCGCCCGGTGCTGTGCCTGGCCTTCGCGGACGCGGTGTCCAGGTCGAGCACCGACGCCGCCGTGGTGGCGGACGCGGCCTGCGCGCTGGAGTACGTGCACACCTACTCGCTGGTGCACGACGACCTGCCCTGCCTGGACAACGACGACCTGCGCCGGGGCCGGCCCACGAACCACAAGGTCTACGGCGAGCCGCTGGCGCTACTGGCCGGGGACGGGCTGTTGACGGAGGCCTTCCACGTGCTCGCCTCGGGGCCGGAGCCGGTGCGCGGCATCCTGTGCGCGGAGCTGGCGCGCGCGGCGGGCGCGAGCGGGATGGTGGGCGGGCAGGTGCTGGACATCGCGGCGGACCGGGCCGCGGCGCTCGACTACCTCCTGCGGCTGCACCGGATGAAGACGGGCGCGCTCATCCTCGCGGCGTGCCGGATGGGCGTCCTGGCGGCCGGGGGCGACGCGGCGGCGCTCGCGAGCGCGGTGACGTACGGTGAAGCGGTGGGCCTGGCCTTCCAGATTGCCGACGACGTGCTGGACGTGACCTCCAGCGCGGAGGCCATGGGCAAGCCGGTGGGCGCGGACGCGGAGGCCGGGCGCTTCACCTTCCCGGCGGTGGTGGGGCTGGACGAGTCCCGACGCATGGCCGACGAGCTGGTGGCCCGGGCGGAGGCGGCGGTGCGCCCGCTGGAGGGCGTGGACGGTCCGCTGGCGGCGCTGGCGCGCTACTCGGTGGAGCGGAAGTCCTGATGGCGGACGTGCTGTCCGGTGTCGCGTCTCCCGCGGATGTGCGCGCGCTCCCAGAGGACGCGCTGCCCGGCCTGTGCGAGGCGCTGCGCGAGGCCATCATCACCACCTGCGGACGCGTCGGAGGCCACCTGGGCGCGTCGCTGGGCGCGGTCGAATTGGTCGTGGCCCTGCACCGCGTCTTCCACACGCCGCAGGACGCGCTCCTGTTCGACGTGGGGCACCAGGCGTACGCGCACAAGCTGCTCACCGGCCGGCGCGACCGGATGCACACGCTGCGGCAGGCGGACGGCATCGCGCCGTTCCTGGATCCGCGGGAGAGCCACCACGACGCGCTGGCGGCCGGGCATGCGTGCACGGCCATCTCCGCGGCGCTGGGCCTGCTCTCCGGCCGGCGGCAGCTGGGGCACTCGGGCCACGTGGTGGCGGTGGTGGGCGACGGCGCTCTCACCGGAGGCCTGAGCTTCGAGGGGCTCAACAACGCGGGGGGCAGCCCGCTGCCGCTCGTGGTGGTGCTCAACGATAACCAGATGTCCATCAGCGCGAACGTGGGCGCCATCCCCGCGCTCCTGCGCACGCGCAACGCCCGCGCCTTCTTCGAATCGCTGGGCTTCACCTACCTGGGCCCGGTGGACGGGCACGACCTGGGCGCGCTCACGCGGGCGCTGCGCGAGGCGAAGGCGTCATCGCGCCCGGTAGTGGTCCACGCGCTGACGAAGAAGGGGCGCGGCTTCCCGCCGGCGGAGGCGGACGAGCAGACGCGCGGCCATGCGATGGGGCCGTACGAGTGGCGCGACGGCAAGCTGGTGCGCTCGCGCGGGGGACGGCCCACGTTCAGCGAGGCCTTCGCCCAGGTATTGGGTGACGCGCTGGAGCGCGACCCGCGCGTGGTGGCCGTGACGCCCGCGATGCTGGAGGGCAGTGCGCTCACCGGCTTGAAGGCGCGCTTCCCGGACCGCGTGCACGACGTGGGCATCGCGGAGCAGCACGCGGTGACGTTCTGCGCGGGGCTGGCCGCGGCGGGCGCGAAGCCGGTGTGCGTCATCTACTCCACCTTCCTCCAGCGCGCGTACGACCAGGTGGTCCACGACGTGTGCCTGCCAGGGCTGCCCGTCGTCTTCGCGGTGGACCGGGCGGGGCTGGTGGGCGCGGATGGCGCCACGCACCAGGGCGCCTACGACGTGTCCTTCCTCCGGCCGCTGCCGGGCCTCACGCAGTGGGCTCCGGTGGTGGGGGAGGACCTGGGGCCCATGCTCGCCACCGCGCTCCAGGCCGCCGGGCCCTCCGTGCTGCGCTTCCCGCGCGGCACGTTGCCGGACCTGCCGCCGGAGCTGGCGCAGAGGGAGTCGGAGGTGTCCGTGTCAGGGGCCCGCTGGCTGAAGCGCGTGGCGGGTTCCCGGCTGACGCTGGTGACGCTGGGCCCGCTGGGCCTGTCCGCGCTGGAGGCCGTGCGGAGCGAGCCGGACTGGAGCGTGCTGGACGCGCGCCGGGCGTGGCCCTTGGATGAAGCCGCGCTCCTGGAGGCCGCTGCGGGCGGGCACGTGGTGGTGGCGGAGGAGGGCACCGTCCGTGGCGGGCTGGGCAGCGCGGTGCTGGAGCTGTACGCGGCATCTGGCGTGTCCCCCCGGGTGACGCTCCTGGGCATGCCGGACGTCTTCCTGCCGCACGGGGACGCGCGGGTGCAGCGCACGCAGCTGGGACTGGATGCGGCGGGCCTGCTGCGCGCGGGCCGTGCGCTGCTGGGAGAGGAGCACCGGTGAAGCCGAAGAAGGAACGCCTGGACGTGCTGGTGGTGGAGCGCGGGCTCGCCGAGTCGCGCACCAAGGCCCAGGCGCTCATCCTCGCTGGCCAGGTGGTGGTGGCGGACCAGCGCGTGGACAAGCCCGGCTCCCTCGTGCCGGTGGAGGCCGAGCTGCGCCTCAAGGGCGAGGTGATGCCGTACGTGTCGCGCGGCGGCCTCAAGCTGAAGGGGGCCATGGACCGCTTCGGCCTGGACGTGACGGGCCGCGTGGGCGCGGACATCGGCGCAAGCACGGGCGGCTTCACCGACTGCCTGCTCCAGCACGGCGCGGTGCGGGTGCACGCCATCGACGTGGGCTACGGCCAGCTGCACGAGAAGCTGCGCGTGGATCCGCGCGTGCGCTCCCGCGAGCGGGTCAACGCGCGCTACCTCACGGACGAGGACCTGCCGGAGAAGGTGGGCGTGGTCGTCATCGACGTGAGCTTCATCTCGCTCACCCAGGTGCTGCCGTCGGTGCTGCCGTTCCTCTCACCGGGCGGGCTGCTCATCGCCCTGGTGAAGCCCCAGTTCGAGGTGGGCCCGGAGCGGGTGGGCAAGGGCGGCGTGGTGCGCGACCCGGAAGCGCGGCAGGACGCCATCGACACCGTGACGGCCTTCGTGCGCGAGCACGGGCTCAGCGTGCGCGGGTTGATGGACTCGCCTGTGCCCGGGCCCGCCGGCAACGTGGAAGCGCTCCTCGTCGCCGACAGGCCCTGAGGCCCGCCGTCACGGCTTGACGGCGCGGTATTCAGGCAGCGTGAGGGCCTGGACCAGGTTGTTGCCCACGCGCATCCACAGCCGCCCGCTGTCATCCACGGAGCAGGACAGGCTGCTGGAGACCTCGTAGCGGAACAGCTCGCCCTGTTCGGCGGAGTCCACCGCGACGATCTCCTGGGGCAGGGCGCCCGCCACGTTCGGGCCGGTGAGCAGGTAGAACTCCGCGCTCGTCGGCTGGCCCAACTGCACCTGGAGGATGCGCAGCTGCCCGGACGCGTCCACGGACGTGCCGCCCTTGTTCATGACGAGGCCGCTCGTCGAGTTCAGGAACCACACGCGCTGGTCTCCAATGGCCGCCACCTTCGAGCCGCCGTTGAACGGCAGCAGGAAGCGGATGGGCACCGGGAAGGTGGTACTGGACCACCGGTACGCGTTGCCCTCGCAGCCCGCGGCCTCCGTGGAGCAGGCCTCGATGCGCGACTGGTTGTTGTTGAAGTCGAAGGACATGAAGAGCGTGGAGCCATCCACGCTGAACGACGCTGGCGGCGGCGCGCTGATGAGGCCGTTGTACTTGTAGATGATGCGCGTGCTCACCGGCTGGAGGTCCTGGCTCGTGGCGTTCGCGTCCAGGGTGGCGACCTCGATCTGCAAGGCGG
The DNA here is from genome assembly GCF_003668935.1 of Corallococcus sp. AB032C. Lineage (NCBI taxonomy): Bacteria > Pseudomonadati > Myxococcota > Myxococcia > Myxococcales > Myxococcaceae > Corallococcus > Corallococcus sp. AB032C. The sequence goes on from NZ_RAWP01000124.1 coordinate 19,660, forward strand.
GCCCGCCGCCACCCGCGGTGTTCGGATAGGCCACCAGCACCTGCTGGCCCTTCTCCTTGGGCGGGGTGATGGGCTGCAGCGGCGCGTTCTCGAACATCCACTGGAAGGAGCCGCCGGACGACGTGTGCTTGAGGCGCGACACCGTGTACAGGTCGTTCACCAGCGCGTCGCCGTTGGCCATCACCGACAGCTGCTGCAGCTTGTACGTGGCCGCGGTGCGACCCGTGATGGCGAAGTTGGAGTCCACCGCCACGGCGCCCGAGCCCGGCGTCCACACCCACCGCTTGCCGCTCGTCGGGTTGATGCTGGTGATGACCGTCGAGGAGCTGCACGGGATGCCCAGCTCCACCGAGTTGCGCACCACGCCCGCCGAGTCCACGCGGAAGAGCGTGCCGGAGCCCGTGGTGGGGTTGCCGCACCCGATGAAGGCGACGTTGGTGCCGCTGCCCTCGGCGATGAAGAAGTCCGTCACCACCTGGCCGTTGGGGTCTGGATCCTTGATGACCTTCGTCACCGGCAGGAACGTGGCCGCCTGCGGCTGGGACGAGTTCGTCCGGCCATCCGAGCACGTCGCCCGCGCGTTGAGCGACAGGCTCACGGCGAGGCCGCGGGTGTACTTGATCTCATTCGAGGCCAGCTCGAAGTCCATGGACCCGCTGGTGTAGGGCACGGTCTTCAGGAACGTGTCCTTGTCGTAGATGTCCACCCGCGACACGGCGTCACACCCGGACACGATGACCCGCACCGTCAGCGACGGGGCCGCCGTGTTGGGCTGCGGCACGGTGAGGGTCACCGTCGGCGGGTCCGGAGTGGGAGCCGGCTTCTCACCACCACAGGCGGCGAACACGGAAGCGCAGAAGGTCAGCGAGGCCAGGAAGGCCCGCGGCGCGAACGGGCGCGAAGGGACGGAGTGCATGGTTTCGCACTCTACCGCGCTCCCCCGGGAAGCGGGCGGGGCCACGTCCCTACCGCGCCCATCCCCCAGAATCCTGATCGCGAGAGCCCCGAAAACCCTCGCCGACGCCTGCTCGCCCGCCCCACCTCCGGCCGGACAGCAAGGGTGGTATTGGAAGAAAGTGACAGCCTGACTGTTTTCGTGGGATTCCACCGCTACAAGGGATGGGCAGGCGGTTTCCGGTCATCGGACCGTCACGCGCGTGCGGGATTCCGGAGGAAGAACACCGGTCCGGGGTATACGTCGCGCGCCTTTTCCCACCCCTCTCGCTTGAGGAGAGCCCCGTTCAACCGCTGGCCCACGGACGGGTTAGACGGCATGATCCGGAATCGACCATGACCTCTTTCGCACCCAACGGGTTTCCGCGACGTCGTTCCCTGTCTGGGCGGGGCGGAGGCGCGCCGTGAGGATCGAGATGTTGTCGTCTGAGCAGCGGGGGCGGGTGCTGGTGCTCGCGGCCAAGGCCGCGGGTGACGCGTTGGTGGAGCGGCTCACGGCGAGTGGCTACCAGTGCGCCTCCACGGAACGGGAGACCGGGCTGGCGGAGATGGTGGATCAGCTCCAGCCGGAGGTGGTGCTCCTGGCGGTGACGGCCAAGCGGGCGGCGGAGCTGCTGGAGACGGTGCGCAAGACGGACAAGCTCCAGCGCCTGCCGGTGCTGGTGGATCAGGGCCGCGCGCGCTCGGCGGAGGCCTTCAAGCGGCTGGCGGTGGACGACTTCGTGCGCGGCGCGGATGAGCTGGTGCCCCGGCTGGAGTCCGCCCTGCGCGCCTGGAGGCTCAAGGAGCGCGAGGAGCGCATCCGGATGCGCATGGGGATGCTGCTCGAAATCACCCAGGCGGCCACCAGCTCGCTGGAGCTGGAGGAGATCCTCCGCATCGCGGTGGAGAAGGTCGGCCAGGTGACGGGCACGGACCGCTGCTCCGTGGTGCTGGTGGAGGGCAGCCACGCGCGCACGGCCACGGTCGTCGCGACGCAGGAGGACCCCAGCCTCGTCCAGCTGGACATCGAGGTGGCGCGCTACCCGGAGCTGCGTCGCGCGCTGGAGACACGGCAGCCCGTCCTGATTGAAGAGGCGCAGCGCGACCCGCTGATGGCGGAGGTGCGCACGTCGCTCTTGCCGCAGGGCGTGAAGTCCATCCTGGTGCAGCCGCTCATCTGCCAGGACGACCTGTTGGGCGCGCTCTTCCTGCGCGTGTCCAAGGGCGAGGCGTCCATCGGGCGCGACGAGCAGGAGTTCGCGGAGGCGGTGGCGGGCGTGCTCGCCAACTCCATCCGCAACGCACGCCTGCACACGGCGGTGAAGAAGAAGCGCGAGGACCTGGAGCTGGCGTACGTGGAGCGGTACCGCGAGCTCAACGACGCGAACCGCCGCCTGAAGGAACTCAACCGCCTCAAGGATGAGATCATCGCGGTGTGCAGCCACGACCTGCGCGCGCCGCTCCAGGTGCTCCTGGGGCACGGCCGGCTGCTCTTGGAAGGGCCGCTGGAGACGCAGCAGAAGCAGTCCGCGGAGGCGATGATCCGCCAGGGCCGGAAGATCCTCACCCTGGTCGAGTCCCTGCTGGAGAAGGGCAAGGGCGAGGCGGCGCGGCTGTCCATCGAGCCTCGCGTGCTGGACGTGGCGCAGCTGTGCCGCGACGCCGTGGCGGAGCTGGAGATTCTGGCGGCGGAGAAGGCCGTGTCGCTGCGCTCCGAGTGCCCCGACAGCCTGATGCTGATTGGCGACGAGGTGAAGCTGCACGAGGTGCTGCAGAACCTCATCAGCAACGCCATCCAGCACGCCAGCGACCCGGGCGTGGTGGTGGTGCGCACGCAGCGGCTGTCGCGGCCGGACGGCGACGCGGTGCGGGTGATGGTGAGCGACAACGGGGTGGGCATTCCCCCGGACGAGCTGCACCTCGTGTTCGATCGCTACCGCCACGGGCCCAAGGGCACGGGGCTGGGGCTGGCCATCTGCAAGGAGTTCGTGGAGCTGCACGGCGGTGAAATCTGGGCGGAGAGCCCGGCCGACGGCGGCTGCACCTTCGTCTTCACGCTGCCCCTGGCGCAGGAGGCCGCGCGCAACCCCCGGCCGCAGCCCGCGCCCGGCGCCGCGCCCGAGCAGCCGCGCGTGCTGGTGGTGGAGGACGAGCCGGAAATCGCGGCGGTGCTGTCGGAGGTGCTGCGCTCGAAGTACCGCGTGGAGGTCGCTCGCGACGGCGCGGAGGGCCTGGCGAAGGCGCGCGCTTCACGGCCGGACCTGGTGGTGATGGACGTGTTCCTGCCCAAGCTGGACGGCCTGGACGCGGCCATGGCGCTCAAGTCCTCGTCGGACACGGCGCACATCCCGGTCATCCTCCTGTCCGCCCACCAGGGCGTGGCCGACAAGGTCCGCGCGCTCAACCTGGGCGCGGTGGACTACATGGCCAAGCCCTTCAACGCGGTGGAGCTGCTCAACCGCACCGAGCGCGCCCTCAAGCTGAGCCGGGGTGAGAAGGATCAGCAGGACAAGACGAACTCGCTGCAGCGGCGCACCGGCAGCGATCCGGTGACGGGCCTGCTCGACCGCCGCGGCCTGCTCCTGCGCTTGGAGCAGGAGGTGGCCCGCAGCCGGCGCTACCACCGCGCCCTCACGCTGGCGGTGCTGCGTCCGGACCGCGAGCTGGAGGCCATGCCGCCCAACATGGCGGAGGTGATGCGCAAGCGCGTGCGCCACCCGGACTCCATCGCCCATCTGGGGCTGGGCGTCTTCGCGGTGGTGCTGCCCGAGTGCAACGCGGACGCGGCGCGCACGGTCATCAACCGCCTGATGCCGGACGTGGAGAACGTGACCTCCATCGAGTACCGGGCCGCCATGGCGGACGTCAGCCAGGACAGCGATCCGGTGGAGAAGCTGCTGGAGAAGCTGGGAGCGCCGCCTCCCGAGGTCCACTAGCCCGCGTGCGCCCGCTCCCGCTCCTCAGCCGTGCCGCCGTGATGTGCCTCGCGCTGGCCGCCGGAGGTTCGGGGGCCGCGCCCGCGAGGAAGGCCCCGGCCCCGCACGTCGACCGCGAGGCGATGCGCGAGGCCATGGATTCGAGCGACCGCGACGACGAGCCGTCCGCGTCGTCCGCCAGCTACGCGCACTACCTCCAGGCGCGGCTGATGCACCTGGAGGGCAACCACCGGGCCTCGGTGGACGAGCTGCGGCTGGCGCTCGCCACCGACGACGGCAACCCGACCCTCCTCACCCAGCTGGGCGAGGAGTACGCGCGCCTGGGTGACCTGGAGCGCGCCGAGCGCGAACTTCGCCGGGCCGTGGAGAAGGCCCCCACGCACTACGCCGCCCACGTGCTCCTGGGCCGGGTGTTGCTGGAGTCCGGCCGCACGGCGCGCGCGAAGCAGCACCTGCGCCGCGCGGTGGCCCTGCGTCCCCGCGAGCCGGAGGCGTACCTCGTCCTGTCGCAGCTGTACCTGGACGCGAAGGCCCCCGACGATGCGGTGAAGGTGGTGGAGTCGCTGGCCCACGCGCTGCCGGGAGAGGCCTCCGGCTACCGGCGGCTGGGGCTCGTGCTGGCCGAGCGCGGCGACGCGGCCCGCGCCGAGCGCCTGCTCGCGAAGGCCTCCGAGCGCGACCCGGGTGACGTGGAGGTGTGGTCCACGCTGGCCCGTCTCTACGAGGACTCCGGCCGTCCGAAGGAAGCGGAGGACGCGCTGGCCCGCGCGCTGGAGGCGGATCCGGACAGCCGCGAGGTGCTGCTGTCCGCGGGCCGTGCCGCGCTGAAGGGCGGGTCGGCGACCCGGGCGCGGGCTTACTTCGACCGGCTGCTGTCACTCTCCGCGTCGCCGGAGCTGGCCGTGCGGGTGGCCTTCAGCTACCTGGCCTCCGGAGAGCCCGCCGCCGCGAAGGAGGTGCTGGACGCCGCGCGCAAGGACGCGCCGGACGAGCCCCGTCTCGCGTACTACTCCGGCCTCGTCGCGGAGCGCACGCGCCGCTTCTCCGTCGCCGCCGCGGACTTCGCGGGCGTGCCCCCGGACTCGGAGGTGTTCCCCGACGCCCGCGTGCGCCAGGCCCGCTGTCTGTCGCTGGCGGGAGACCACCCGCGCGCGCTGGTGCTCTACCGCATGGCCATGTCGGAAGCGCCCGACGACGTGGAGGTACACGTCGGCTACGCCCGGGCGCTGGAGCGCGGCGGGGACGCGACGCGAGCGGAAGGCGTGCTGCGCGAGGCGCTGGCGGGGGAGGGCGGGGCGCTGGCATACGACGCGCTGGCCACCCTGCTGGAGCGCCAGGGCCGGGCTCCGGACGCGCTCGCGCTCTTGAGGGACGCCGTCGCGAAGACGCCGAGGAGCCAGGATCTGCAGTTCGCCCTGGCCACCCTGCTGGAGCGCCAGGGCGACGTGGCGGGGGCGCTGTCGCGCATGCGGGCGGTGCTCGCGTTGAAGCCGGACCATTCCGCCGCGCTGAACTTCATGGGTTACGTGATGGCGCAGCGGGGCCGGGACCTGGACGAGGCGGAGCGGCTGGTGCGCCGCGCGCTGGCGCTCCGGCCGGACAACGGGGCCTACGTGGACTCGCTGGGGTGGGTCCTCTTCCAGCGCGGCGACGCGAAGAAGGCCGTGGAGGTCCTGGAGCGCGCGGTGGAGCTGGCCCCGGACGACCCCGCCATCCTGGAGCACCTGGGGGACGCGTACCTCAAGGCGGGCCGCGCCCCGGAGGCCATCCGGACCTGGACGCGCGCGCTGGAGGTGCTGACGCTGGAGCCGGAGGCCGCCGAGCCCGCGGACCAGCGCACCACCCTGGAGCGCAAGTTGAAGGCGCTACCCTCGACCGCGCCGGGCCGCTAAGGTCCCGGGCTCATGGCCCGCCACGACGAAGGCTTCTTCACCGGGAAGGACAACACCCGGCTGTTCTGGACGCTCGACCTGCCGGACGCGACCCCGCGCGCGCACGTCGCCATCGTCCACGGCTACGGCGACCACATCGGTCGCTACCGTCCCGTCATCGACGCGCTGGTACAGGACGGCTTCGCCGTGCACGGCTTCGACTACCGGGGCCACGGCCGCGCGGACGGACGGCGCGCCTACGCCGCGAAGTGGACCGAGTTCCTCGATGACCTGGACGGCTTCTGGCAGCGCGTGCGCAAGGCCGCGGGCAACGAGAAGATCTTCCTGCTCGCCCACAGCCACGGCGGCCTGATGGCCGCGCACGCCCTGACCGGGAGACTGGAAGGCCTCTCCGGCGCCATCCTCTCCGCGCCCTACCTCAAGCTGGCCATCAGCCCGCCGGCCGCGAAGGTGCTCGCCGCGCGCATGGTGGGCACCCTGGTGCCGTGGATGAAGGTCCCCTCGGGCCTGGCCCCTGAGATGCTCAGCACCGACCCGGACATCCAGAAGGCAGTCGGAGCGGACCCGCTCTACGTGCCCTTCGCCACGCCCCGCTGGTTCGTGGAGTCCACGGCCGCCCAGGCGCAGACGCTCGAGCTGGCGCCGAAGATTCAAGTGCCGCTGTTCGTGCTGTGCGGCCAGGAGGACGGGGTGGCGCTGCCGGCGGCGGCGCGGGCCTTCTTCGAGGCGGCGGGGACGGCGGACAAGAAGTTCAAGGAGTACCCCGGCATGCGGCATGAGCCGCTCAACGAGCGGGACCGCGCGACGGTGTTCCAGGACATCTCCGGCTGGATCTCCGCGCATCTCTGACATAATCAGGTCGCCCCGCTCCCGACGGAGCAGGCGCTGGCGAGGATCACCTCATGGCACAGGGTGAAACGGGCATCATTGGCAAGGGCATCGTCATCAGGGGCAACCTCACGGGCGGAGGGGACCTGGTCATCGAAGGACGCGTGGAGGGGCAGATCGCCCTGAAGAACCACCTCACCATCGAAGGTACCGGGAAGGTGCAGGCGGACATCCGCGCCGAGGAACTGACCATCAACGGCGAGGCGAGCGGCAACATCGACGCCTCCACGCGCGTGGCCATCAACGCCTCGGCGAAGGTGGCCGGCGACATCAAGGCCCCACGGGTCGTCATCGAGGATGGTGCCGTGTTCAACGGCTCCATCGAGATGGACGTGAAGTTGCCGGACGACATCTAGCATCCACCGGGGACCGACCCACGGCCCCCCAGGCGCACAGCTTCGAGAAGGCGGACAACACTCATGGCGAATACGATCATTGGCTCGAGCATCGTCATCGATGGGGAGATTTCCGGGGACGAGGACCTGGTCATCCAGGGCACCGTGAAGGGGAAGATCTCCCTCAAGGAGAGCCTCTACGTGGAGGGCTCGGGCGTCGTCGAGGCGGACATCGAGACGCAGAACGTGGAGATCGCCGGCCGCGTGACGGGCAACATCGCCGCCACCGACAAGGTCGAGCTGAAGACGGACTGCCGCGTGGTGGGCGACATCAAGGCCCCGCGCATCCTCATCGCCGACGGTGCCTCCTTCAAGGGCAACGTCGACATGGACATGAAGGAGCGCTGATCCGTGGCGACCGCGAAGGATCTTGCAGGCAACGCCGTCGACAACACCGTGGTGGGGCCCTCCATCCTCATCAGCGGTCGGCTCACGGGTGACGAGGACCTCACGGTCCGCGGGCGCGTCGAGGGTGAGCTCACCCTCAGCCGCACCCTCATCGTGGAGCCGTCCGGCGTGGTGAAGGCCAACGTGGCGGTGCGAAACGCCATCGTCAGCGGCGTGGTGGTGGGCAACATCAACGCCACGGAGAGCGTGGAGCTCACCCGCGAAGGCCGCATGGTGGGCGACATCCGCGCCCCCCGCGTCATCATCGTGGACGGGGCCAGCTTCCGCGGCCGCGTGGACATGGGAGACGTGGAACCGGGCCGGCTGCCGTCCGAACGCCCCGCCGTGGCCCGTCCCCAGGCGGTGACGCGCCCCACGGTGCGTCCGGGCGCCACCCCGCCGCGTCCTCCGACGCCGCCGGTCGCTCCGCCGCGCGCCGCCCCGACGCCGCCCCCGCCTCCCGCGCGCACGCAGCCCTCGTCGGCGCCGGCCACCGT
>NZ_RAWP01000125.1:0-26363 GCF_003668935.1 Corallococcus sp. AB032C
CTGCTCCCACCACCCCCACCACCTGCACGTGGTGCCGCTCCATCACCTTCAAGGCCCCCAGCAGTGTGTCTGTGGGAAAAACTGTGGCGATGAAGGACGACAACACTTCCCTGAAACCCCGGCCCTGCCCCATTTCCACGACCTCCCCGCGATGGACACACATCCCCTGCAACTGTCCTGCCGGTCCTCCAAAGTCCGCGTGCGACACACCGGCATCGGCCGGGCGACGGGCGTAGAATGAAGGCGTGACATCACGACAGGCATCAGCACCCCGGTTGAGCCGGATGGCGGACCTCTTCACCAAGGCGGTGGAGCGGAGCAAGGAGGGGTTGCTGACCCTCACGTTCAAGCCGGACGAGCTGTACCGGGTGCCCACGGACGACGGAGCGTCCATCGCGCTGGGGCGCTATCACCCTCGAGGGGAGCGCCGGTTCGCGGAGCCCGTCCTGCTGTGCCACGGGCTGGGAGCCAACCGCTTCCACATGGACTTCAACGAGCAGTACAGCCTGGCGCGCTACCTGGCGCGGGCGGGGTTCGAGACCTGGGTCATCGAGCTGCGCGGCCGGGGGCTCGCCGGGGCCTGCGCGGACTGGAACTTCGACGACCAGGCCGAGCACGACGTGAGAACGGCTTTGCGCACCGTGATGTCCACCGGTGCCCAGCAAGTGCTGTGGGTGGGCCACTCCAAGGGCGGCCTGATGCTCTATGCCCACCTGGCCAAGAACCCCCAGGCGCCGGTGAAGGCGGCCGTCTCCCTGGGTGCGCCCTTCACCTTCGCCGTGCAGCCGGGCTTGCGAGCGTTCGTGCAGCGGCTGGAGCCCCTGCTCAAGCTCAAGGTCATCCCCACCCGGCGCGTCACCAGCATCGCCTTCTTCGGGGCGCCTCCGGGGCCGCTCACCCGGTACATGATGCTGGCGGACAACATGGATCCGCAGGTGGTGCGCTGGGCCCTGGCCAACGTGCCGGCGGACGTGGCCGGGGGCGTGGGACGGCAGTTCGCCCGGTGGATCACCACCAGCCAGTTCACGTCGTTTGACGGCAGCTTCGACTACCGCGAGCCGCTCGCCGGGGTGAAGATTCCCTTCCTGCTCATCGCCGGCAGCCGGGACCTGCTCGCGCCGCCGCTGGCCGTGGCCCGGGCGAAGGAGCACCTGGGCGGCCCCGTGAAGATGCTGGTCGCCGGCCGCGGCCATGGCTTCGAGGCGGACTACGGCCACGCGGACCTGATTCTGGGCCGCAAGGCGCCGGACGAAATCTTTCCCCAGGTGGAGGCCTTCCTGTCCTCCAACGCCACCCCGCTCTAGAGGAAAAGCCCTCCGGGAGGGCCGGTTGTCCGGGCCCGCCCGGCGTGCTACCCGGGAGGCCGTCCCATGGGCCCATCCGTTCGCTTCCCATCCCGGCCGTGACGTCCCGCTTGAAAGCCCCGCGGCCTGGCACCACCGTGGAAGGTCCCCTGTCCCCTCCCCCGAGGCCTCAGCGCATGCGTCCCGCTTCCTTCCGCGCCTCCTTGCTGTCGTGGTCCGCTGTCGTTGCCCTTGGAGCGGCCCTCGGAGTCCTGGGGCTGACGGGCTGCCGGCCGCAGGCCCAGGAGGGTCCGGACCCCACGGTGGTGGCCACCGTGAACGGCGAGTCGCTCAGCCGGACGGACTTCGAACAGGAGCTGGGGCGGGAGCTGGCCACCACGGAGGGGCCGGAGCCCACGCCCGAGGAGGTGGAGCCCTTCAAGCGGGCGCTCGTGGACACGCTCGTGAAGCGGATGCTGCTGCTCCAGGCCGCGAAGCAGAACAACATCGCCGTGACGCCCGAAGAGGTGGACCGCGGCGTGCTGCGGCTGTCCGGCGACTACCCGGCGGGCAACTTCAACGAAGTGCTCGCCCAGGGGCAGCTGTCCATGGCGGAGCTGCGCGCGCGCGAGGCGAGCCGGCTCACCATCGAGAAGCTCTTCACCAACCACGTCTATTCGCGCGTGGCGGTGACGGAGGAGGAGCTGCGCGCGTACTACGCGGCGCACGAGGCGGACTTCCAGGAGCCGGAGGAGGTCCACGCCGCGCAGATGGTGGTGAAGGGGCTGGACGAGGCGCGCAGGCTCCAGGTGCAGCTCAAGGCGGGCAAGAAGTTCTCCGACCTCGCCCGGCGCTATTCGCTCAGCGCGGACGCCAAGGTGGGGGGCGACCTGGGCTTCTTCCCCCGGGGACAGATGCCTCCGGCCTTCGACGAGGTGGTATTCAAGCTGGGGGTGGGGCAGGTTTCGGACGTGGTGTCCACGGAGTACGGCTACCACCTGTTCAAGGTGCTGGAGCGCAGGTCGGCGAGGAAGCGGGAGCTGGTGGAGGTGCGCGGGAAGGTGGAGGGGCGCCTCTTGGAGGCCAAGCGGGCGGCGGCGCAGGAGGCCTTCGAGAAGGAGCTGCGCGACAAGGCCCAGGTGGTGGTGAACGAGGCCACGCTGCAGACCATCCGCGGGCGGCCGGCGCCGCAGGCGGCGAAGTGAAGGACTTTTCCGGGAGCGGGCCTGTTGGGCTCCCGGCGTTTGTCTCAAGAGGGTCGTTGCGATGAAGAACCTGGTGGCGTTCCTGGCGGCGGTGATGCTCTTCACGGGGGCGACGTCCGCCCGCGCGGAGCTGGTGGACAAGGTGGCGGCGGTGGTGAACCGCGACGTCATCCCGCTGTCGGAGGTGCAGCAGCGCGCCGCGCCGGAGCTCCAGCGCGTGAACTCCGAAATCGACCCGCACAAGCGCGCCGAGGCCCGCGCGCAGCTGATGAAGACCGCGCTGGACACGCTCATCGGCGAGAAGCTGATGGAGTCGGAGGTCCAGCAGCTGGGCATCACCACCACCGAGGCGGAGGTGGATGAGCTGGTGCAGGACGTGCTCAAGCAGAACAACGTCAGCGACATGAGCCAGTTCGAGCAGCTGCTCAAGAACGAGGGCTTCACGCTCGCCGGCTACAAGGACATGCTCCGCAAGCGCGTGGTCCGCGACAAGCTGCTGCGCATGAAGGTGGGTCCCAAGGTGAAGGTCACCGAGGAGGACCTGAAGGCCGCGTACACGCAGTACACGCGCCTGGAGACCGAGGATGTGGAGGTGCACGCCCGCCACATCCTGGTGCAGGTGGACGCCAAGGCCACGCCGGAGCAGGTGGCCGCCGCGAAGCAGAAGGCGGAGGGCATCGCGCAGGAGGCCCGCCGGCCGGGCATGGACTTCTCCGCCCTGGCGCGCGCCCGCAGCGAGGGCCCCAGCGCGTCGGACGGCGGCGACCTGGGCTACTTCAAGCGCGGCGTGATGGTGCCCGCCTTCGAGAAGGCCGCCTTCAACCTCAAGGAGGGTGAAGTCAGCGAGCCCATCCGCACCAACTTCGGCTGGCACATCCTGAAGGTGGAGGAGCGCCGCAACATCGCCGTGGCCTCCTTCGAGGAGATGAAGCCCAAGCTGGAGTCCAAGCTCCTCAACGAGAAGACGGAGAAGTTCCTGGACCAGTACGTCCAGGAGCTGCGCTCGAAGGCCAACGTCGAAGTGAAGATGTGAGCCCGCGCCCGGTGTCCACGACGGACGCGCGCCCCCGCGTGGGCATCTCGCTGGGGGACGTGTCGGGCATCGGGCCGGAGGTGACGGCCCTGGCGCTGGCGAAGCCCGCGGTGCGCCGCGCGCTGGTGCCGGTCGTGTTCGGGGACGGGCCCACGCTGGATGGCTTTCCCCTCTTCCGCCGCTTCCCTCGCGTGGCCCTGGAGGAACTGGGCCGCACGGAGGGGCCGGCGGTGGTGGAGGTGACGCACCTTCCCGCGAAGCACCGCGTGCCGGGCAAGCCCACGCGCGAAGGCGGCAAGGCGCAGTACGCGTACGTGCGGGCCGCCATCGACGCGATGCGCGCCGGGACGGTGGACGCGCTGTGCACCGCGCCCGTGTCGAAAGAGGAGATTTCGCGCGCGGGCATCCCGTTCATGGGCCACACGGAGGTGCTGGCGGACGCGTTCGGCGTGGACGTGTTGATGATGATGGACGGGCCTCGCGTGCGCATCGCGCTGGCGACGAACCACGTCCCCATCTCCGCGCTGCCGAAGCTGCTGACGGTGGAGAAGCTGGTGGCGCAGCTTCAATTGCTCTCGCGCAGCCTGCGGCCGGTGGTGGGCCGCAAGCCGCGCATCGCCGTACTGGGCCTCAACCCGCATGCGGGCGAGGGCGGGATGCTGGGGCGTGAAGAGGTGGAGGTGATTGGTCCCGCCATCCGCCTCGCTCGGGCGAAGCGGGTGGATGCGCACGGGCCCATCCCCGCGGATGGCCTGTTCGCGCGGCCTGACGAGGTGGGCGCGAAGTACGACGTGGTGCTGGCCATGTACCACGACCAGGGTCTCATCCCGGCCAAGGCGCTGGACTTCGAGCGCACGGTGAACGTGACGCTGGGCCTGCCGGTGCCTCGCACGTCGCCGGACCACGGCACCGCCTATGCGATTGCCGGCACGGGGACCGCGAGCTGCGTGCCCATGATGGAAGCCCTGCTCAAGGCGGCCCGGCTTTCTTCGGGAGCCGGGCAGACAGGTGCTTCGCGAGGTCCTCGCCGTCCTCCTTCGGGTCGATGAGCTTCGCGTGCGAGCCCCGCGCCGTGGCGTCGGGGACCACGAGCACCGTGACCTTCCCCGTGGGGCAGTGACCCAGGCAGGACGCGGGGATGAGCTGCGTCCTGGCCGCCAGGCCGTGGGCCTTGAGGGCTTCACGCACCCGGCGCGGAAGGTCCACCCCGCCCGCGTCCACCGGCAGCCGCATCAGGCAACGGTGACACAGGTGCAACTCGATGGGGTCTGGGTCCTCCCGCGCGGCCATGCGCCAGTCTAGCGCTGGAACCGCTTGTTGAGCTTGTTGAGCTGGCTCTCCATGCCCATGGAGGCCCGCTCCGTCCACTCCTTGCTGTGCATGGCGTCGGACGTGACGACCATCCGCACGGTGTCGCCCTTCGCCTCGAACTCCACCGCCGTGGAGACGGTGTACGGCGCGACGCCGGGGATGAAGTCCACCGCGTGCCGGTACGCGAGCCGCGTCTTCGGCGTCAGCTCCGTGTACGTGAGGCTGCTGGGGCTGGAGAGGGGCATGCCCGCCTGCTTCATGAAGGCGACCTGTTCCGGCGCGGTGGCGATCATGTCGTAGCGCAGCAAGCCTTCGGGGCGCGCGTTCAGCTCGTGCACCTTCACGGAGAAGCCCTCCGGGCCCCACCAGGACTCGAAGCCGTCCTTCGTGGTCCACAGCTCCCAGACCTCGTCGAGCGTCGCCTGATAGCTGCGGTCGAAGGTGACGGTGCTGCGCTTCGCGGTTTCGGTCGGGGTCGTCATGTGGGGTCTTCCTCGGATTTGGGGGCGTCCGTGCGTGCCTTGCGTCTTCGCTCGAGCGCCTGGCCGAACCGGTCGAGGCGGGCCTCCCAGAGGCTGCGATACCCGGTGACCCAGGCATCGAGCTCCTGAAAGGGCTCCGGGCGAAGCGAGTACAGCCGCTTCGTGCCCTCGGGGCGGACCTGGACGAAGCCCGCCTCCTGGAGGATCCCCAGATGACGGGAGACACCCGACTGCTGGATGTCTACCCGCTCCACCAGGTCGTTCACCGCAAGCTCGCCGCCCTTCAGCGCCTCGATGATGCGGCGGCGCGTGGGGTCGGCCAGGGTCTGGAAGACGTCAACATTCATGGACGTGTATATACATATCCGTGAATGTTCCGATTGTCCAGGGCCCTTCGCGTGGGCCTGGTGGGGGAGCGGGCGGGCTAGAAGACGAAGGGGTAGTGGACGGGGGTGTTCATGGCGACGCGGTGCACGGGGAACTTCCAGCCGCGCACCTGGTCCTCGATGCAGCCGGCGAGCGGAGAGCCCTTCAGGGTATCGGTCTCCATGGCCACACCGGAGACGGTGCCGGCGGTGTCCACGGACCAGCGCATCTGGAAGCGGCCGCCGTTCTCCAGCGCGGTGCCGGTCTTGAAGTTCTGGACGCAGGTGGCGATGGCGGGCTGGTGGGTGACGACCACGTTGGTGATGTCCGAGGGCGCGAGCTGCTCGCGCTCGGAGGTCGGGGCCGGCGGGATGTAGACGGTCTTCTCCTGGGCCTGCTTGGAGGCGGAGGCTTCCGGGGACTCCGCTTCGTCGGTGAAGCCGAGCTCGCGGGCGAAGTCCTCGTCGATTTCGGATCCGGGCTGCGCGGCTTCCTCGGCCTCGGCTTCGGCGGCGGCCTGACGGGCCCGAGCCATTTCCTCCTCGGAGATTTCGCTACCGAAGGACATCTCACGGGCCTCGCCGGTGTCCTCGGGCGCTTCGAGCGTGGCCGCGCGCTGGGCCACGGGGGCCTTCTTCGGCGTCACCGGAGCGGGCTGCGTGGACGGCGTGGGGTCCGGAGCCAGCGTGTGCAGGCCGGTGGTCAGGCCCGCGCTCGCGGGGCCCGCGAGGACGGGCGTGTTCGGAGTGAGGGCCTGCGCGGCGCGCTGCGCGTCCGTCAGGGCAGGAGTGTTCACGCCGCCTGCGATGGACTGCGAGAAGTCCGGCGTGGCCAACTGGGTGCCGGGGACACCGTAGAAGCCCTGCGTGCCCGGTTGGGTCGTCGCGAAGCCCTGGGTGCCCGGAGCGCCGATCCGCGCGGCGACGGTGCCCGGCTGAGTCGTCGCGGTGCCCGGCGCGGCCACGGGGGTGCTGTTCAGGACCTGTGCTTGCGGCGCGGGCTGCGTCTCATCCTTCGACGTGAGGCGCAGGCCCGCGACGACGAGGAGGCCCGCGGCGAGCGCGCCCATCGCCACGGCGCTGACGAAGGACATGGGGCTCATGCCGAGGATGCGCGTGGACGCATCAGCGATGGCGGGCGGCGGCTCCGGCGCCACGGGCGCGTACGGCATCCACGGCTGCGGCGCGTAGGCCTCGGCCGGAGAACCGGGCGTGGCCCAGGCGGGCGACGGCGGCGAGGCATCCCACGACGTCACGGCGCCACAGGAGTTCTCCTGGGAGGTGCTGGACGGGGACTCATCCGCGCGCAGCCACTCCGGGATGACGAAGTTCGCGGCCTCGGCGGACAGCGTGAGCTGGGGCTCCACGTTGTCGTTGGACGGCGGCGGCAGCGACTGGAGCCAGGTCTCCTCCGTGGAGGCCAGGTCGAGCAGCGTGCGCAGCGGGCCGGTCGCGAAGGACTCCGGCACGAGGTCCTCTTCTTCGAAGGTCTCGGAGGAGAGCGCGCGATCCAGGTACGCATCCAGCTCTGCTTCGAAGGTCTCGGGGTCGCGGGAGAAGTCGGAACCGCCCACCTGCGCCCGCGAAGACACATCACCCGTCAGTAGCTCGCTCACGCCACCCTCCCCGCCGCCCATACCGCGCCAGACCGCCGACTCACTGCCAGGGGGCCGATGTTAGGAACGACCCCCGTTCGCGCCACCGCGAGCGTCCAGCCGTGAACGCTCCAGCGATCATTTGCCCCCGCGCAGGGCCCGAAACGTACGGCCCCGCACTCCACACTGTGCGCCGGTGTGCCGACAGGGTCTGGGTTTCCCCAGATGATCAGTACCGAGGGGCACCCGGCTTGGGCGTCAGGTTGCTGGGCGGGGCCTGGACTCCGTTCACGCGCAGGCCCGCGTGCATGAAGGAGGGCGCGCCCTGGAGGAAGGCCGCCGGGAAGTTGAGCGTGGGCTGGGATTCGTCATCCAGCGCCTTCACCTGCGCGGCCGTGAGCTTCACGTCCAGCGCGCCCAGGTTGTTGTCCAGCTGCTCCAGCGTGCGCGCACCCAGGATGGTGGACGCCACGCCCGGCCGGCCCTGCACCCAGGCCAGCGACACTCGCGCCACCGAGGTGTTCTGCTCCTTCGCCACGCGCTGGAGCACGTCGATGAGCCTGTAGGTCTTCTCGTTGAGCGACGCCTCCGCCCACGCGCCCCGGTCCGCCTTCTGCTTGCCCGCGTTCTCCCGCGTGTACTTGCCGCTCAGCACTCCGCTGCGCAGCGGCGACCACGGCGTCACGCCCAGCCCCAGCTCGCGCGCCATCGGGATGAGCTCGCCCTCCACCGTGCGCTCCAGCAGCGAGTACTCGATCTGCAACGCCACCAGCGGCGCCCAGCCCCGGAAGAAGGCCGTCACCTGCGCCTGCGCCACCTTCCATGCGGGCGTGTCGGAGAAGCCCACGTAGCGGACCTTGCCGGAGCGCACCAGGTCGTCCAGCGCCCGCATCGTCTCCTCGATGGGCGTGTTCGCGTCCCAGGCGTGCATCCAGTACAGGTCGATGTAGTCCGTCTGCAGCCGGCGCAGCGATTCATCACACGCCGCCATCACCGACTTGCGGCCCGCGCCGCCGCCGTTCGGATCCCTCTCGAAGAGGTTGCCGAAGAACTTCGTGGCGATGACCACCCGGTCGCGCTTCGCCGGATGCTTCCCGATGTGGTCCCCGATGATCTTCTCCGCGTGCCCGAACGTGTACACGTTCGCCGTGTCGATGAAGTTCCCGCCCCGCTCGATGAAGCGGTCCAGGATGGCGTTGGACGTCTCCACGCTGCTGCCCCAGCCCAGGTCCTCGCCGAACGTCATGGCGCCCAGGCAGAAGGGACTGACGCGCAGGCCAGAGCGGCCCAGGGTGACGTAGTGGTCGAGCGACATGGGCGGTTCCCTCGCGGATGGAAAGCGTGCGGAGCCAATCCCAGACGCCTCACCACTCCAACCGCCCTTCTCTCGGGCCGTCCAACGCCAGACACGCTCCCGCGCCCATCCGATCAACGCCGGACATCCGCGCGCTCCAACGCCCCTGCGGCGGCGCGCCCCCCAGGGCCGGGTCAATGTCCGGTGCCTGAGTTCCCTGGCACGCCCTCCTGCGATAGGAGGCTGTTCCATGCGAATCCTCTTCCCTGCCCTGCTGGGCATGACGCTGGCCGCCGTGGGTTGCTCGTCGTCCCCCGAGGTGAACAACCCCTCCGAGAATCCGGTCATCGAGCGTGGTCCCAAGACCATTGCCTTGGACGGCGACCCCAACGGCATCTTGTGGGACGCGGAGAGCGCGACCCTCTACATGGCCGACGACCAGAACAACCGCGTGCTGCGCTACCGCGACGGCGAGGGCATCTCGAAGGTGGCGGACCTGCCCACCGCGCCCGCGAACGGCCCGGGCCTGGGTGATCTCGTACGGCTGCCGGACGGCACGCTGGTGGTGGTGCGCTTCGGCGGCGGCACCGCGGGCGACGTCGTCTACGTCAAGCCGGATGGCACGTCCGCCATCATCCCCAACCTGCCCGCGGTGCGCCGCCGCATTGGCATCACCGTCACCGAGGACGGGCAGCTCTACGACGGCTACTTCGTGCGCAACAACAACGTGAACGTGGGCAGCGTGGCCCGCCTCACGCTGGACGGCACCGAGACGGAGGTGGTGGGTGCACTCCAGAAGCCCGTGGGTGTGCTCGCGGTGAAGGACACGCTGTTCATCAGCGACCAGCTCGCCGGCAAGGTGTACCGCGCGCCGCTGTCCGCGCCGTCGCAGCTGGTGGCCTTCGCCACGCTGAACAGCCCGGACCTGCTGACCGTGGGCCCCAACGACACGCTGCTCACCGGCAGCCGCGACGGCACCGTGCTGAGCATCCGCCAGACGGGCGAGGTCAGCGTTCTGGCCGGCGGCTTCCAGGAGCCGCACGGCCTGGCCTACGACGCGAAGAACAAGCGCCTCTTCATCGCCGACCATGACGGCACCCCGGAAGACGGCACGAACCACACCCTGCGCATCATCCCGCTCGAATGAAGTCCGCTTCCCTGTTCACGCTGGCCCTGCTCGCGTCGGGAACCGCCCTGGCGCAGGAGGAGAACTACCCGCGCTTCACCCCCACCTTCGTGGCTGAGGTGGACTACCGCGTCCACGCGGACGACATCGAAGGGCACAACGGCTTCAACCTGGCGCGCCTGCGTCTGGGCGGGCGAGGCCAGCCCGTGCCCTGGCTGGTCGCCGTGGGCACGGCGGAGTGGGCGCAGGAGAAGCCCGCGCTGCTGGACGCGTACGTGGACCTCCTCGTCATCGACGGGCTGCGCTTCTCCGTGGGCTACGCGAAGACGCCGCTGTTCCCCGCCGGGCGAGACCAGAGCATCGAGACGCTGCCCATCCCAGAACTGCCACTGGTGACGGCGGCGTTCTGGGCCCGCCGCGACCTGGGCGCGGAGGTGCAGTGGACGCCCGCGTCGCTGCCCCTGGAAGGCTGGCTGCGGCTGGGCAACGGCTCCGGCAGCCCGCTGGGCAACGACAACGCGCAGCCCTCCGTGGACGTGCGCCTGGACGTGCGCCACTCCGGAGTCCGCGTGGGCGCGGGCGCGCACGTGGAGGACGCCTTCGACCGGCCCGGCATTGGCGGGCGAGGGGCTCAGAACTTCCTCTTCTACCGGCCGCCTCCGGTGTCCGGCTACCGCACCGTGACGGAGGCGCACGGGCGGCTGGACGCGGGTCCGGTGCGCGTGGACGTGCAGGCGGCCGCCGCGTGGGAGCACCGCTCGCGCGACACGGACGGCAACCCGGCCACGCCGCGCGAGTCCCTGCCCACGATGAGCAGCCAGGGCCTGGGCGTGGAGGCGTCCTGGGTGATCCGGGGCATGCCTCGCAAGGGGGCGCGGTGGCCCGAGCCGCTCGCGGGCGTGGGCTCGGAGGGCATCCCCTCCGGCTCACTGGAGCTGGCCGCTCGCGTGGAGCGGCTGTGGCTGGGGCGGGGCGCACCGGACGTGGTGCCCGGAGGCACCACGGGCGGCGCGCTGGCGTTCCACTGGTGGGTCACGCGATTCCTGGGCTTCGGCGTCGCGGGCTACGTGAACCACTACGACACGCCGCCCGTGGAGATGCCCACGCGCGACTGGTCGTACCTGGCGCTCCTGCGCACCACGGTCAGCCTGCAATGACTAGCGGTGGTGTGCGTGCTGGCGGTCCACGTGGTGCTGAAGCTGGCGCCGCGCGGCCTCGAACGCGTCGGTGACGGCCTGGTAGGCATCCGCGTGGGCCGTGAACTCCAGAGGCTCCCGGTCCGCGACGATGTCCTTCCCCGGCACGTGCAGCTCCACGCGGACGTGGAAGTGGTGTCCCTGGGCGTGGTGGCGGTGCGGCTCCTCCACCACCACGTTGCAGCCGGTGATGCCGTCGTGGAACTGCTCCAGCTTGTCCGCCTGGTCGCGGATGTGCTCGCTGAGGGTGTCGCTCGTTTCCATGCCCCGGTAGGTGATTCGCAGTGCGCGCTTCATCGTCCGCCTCGGGTAGGACTCCGTGCTCTGGAGCCAGTGTGGATTCAAGGCATTGCATGGGTCCGGCCAACGTCCCGGGCCCACGAAACACCTATAACGGCCCCCTTTTGACGGGGCATGACGGGACACGCGCCCCGGTGCGTGGGGCACGTTGACTCATGGCAGCTTGCGCAAGCGAGGCAGCAGCTCCGCCACGGGACGCCCCACGTCCTCCGCGTCCAGGTACACCTGCACGGCGTGTCCCACGCCTTCCACGGGGGCGTCGAAGTAGTTGCGCTTGGTGGGCACCACCCACGCGAACCCCGTGCGCGGCAGGACGAAGCTCGGCGCGTTGCCGTAGGTGAGGAAGCCTCCGGTCCGCTCGCCCACCAGCGGCGCTCCCGTGGCGCGGTGCAGGGCGTAGGCTCCACTCTCTCCCGACGAAGCGGAGTCCCGGTCCACCAGCACCACGATGCGCCCGGTGAAGGGCGTCTTCGCATGGCCTTCCGCGCGGCCGCTGTCGAACACGGGGCGCGAGGGCTCCGGCTTCACGGGCCACTTCGGCCGGATGGCTTCACGTTCAGCCTTCGCTTCCGGCGTGTCCAACCGTCCATCCATGGCCTGCCGCTGCACGCGCGAGTTCCATTCGAAGCAAGGGAAGAAGGCGCCGTGCATCCACACCTCACCGGAAGAGAACCACGGCCCGCGCACCATCGTGTCCAGCCACTCGTACACGTAGCCGTCATTGCCGCCGCTGTTGCCGCGCAGGTCGAACACCAGCAGCTTGTGCTTGCGGTGCTTCGGCGCGTCCGCGACGAACTGGCGCAGCCCTGCCTCCGCTTCCGGCGGTCCGGAGAAGCGGCGGATCGTGATGATGCCAACGTCGCCCTTCGGCTCGTACGTGTAGATGTCCTTCGGCGCGAACTCACGGGCCGGACGCGGCGGCCGGACATTGAGCGGCAGAGACGTGTCGCCGCAGCGGAGCGTCCGTGCATCGCCGCCGCCTCGCGCGGACACGGTGAGCCGCTGTGCGCGGGAGCCATCTGGCTTCAGCACCGGCGCCACCCGCAGCGTGTCCGCCTGCGCGCCCTCCACGGTGTTCGCGTCACAGGACGTGAGTTGGAGTCCCGGAGTTGCGTCGGCCTGGTACTCGCGGAAGGCGAGCCGTGGCTCCTCGCGCAGCAGGCTCAGGAGGCCGGACGGACCGAAGTGGTTGTCCGTCAGCGCCTCGCGGACGGCGATGGTCGGCGTGAGCACGCCGTCCTGGAAGGACACGGTGGGCCCGGACGCGGCCACCTTGGCGCTCCAGTCCTGCAAGAAGGCATCCGGATCAAAGGTGCGGTGCGCGAGCAGCTCCGGCCAGCCGGAGTACGTGGTGCGCAGGACCTGGTGCAGGAAGCGCACGTCCTCCGCCAGCGCGGCGCTGTCCACGCGCGTGTCGGGCGTGGGCTTCGGCCGGCGGAAGGCCTCGTGCAGCACGGGGCTCTCCGGGTCGTAGCAATACGCGGCGCCGGTGGTCCGCGAGTCCAGGTACGGGGAAGGGGCCGCCGTCAGCAGGCCTCCCACGAGGAGGAAGAGATGCATGCCTGGATTACGACACGGCCCCTCGCTCCATTGCCAGGAGCGAGGCTCCGCTGCGCGCGGGCACTCGCTCCAGCGCGGCCCTACTCCGCCACCGACATGTCCAAGACCGCGGCCCCTCGCACGCGGCCTTCGCGCAGTGCCTGGAGCGCCTCGTTCGCGGCGGACAGGGGAAACACCTGGACCTCCGTGCGCACGGGCACTCGCGGCGCCAACGCCAGGAAGTCCATCGCGTCCTGACGCGTGAGGTTCGCCACCGAGCGCACCCCGCGCTCCTCCCACAACACCGAATAGGGGAAGGACGGGATGTCACTCATGTGGATGCCGCCGCACACCACCACGCCGCCCTTGTCCACGGCCTTCAGCGCGGCGGGCACCAGCGCGCCCACGGGAGCGAAGAGGATGGCCGCGTCCAGCGGCTCCGGCGGCGGCGTGTCCGAGCCTCCCGCCCACACCGCGCCCAGTTCCCGCGCGAAGGCCTGACCCTTGGCGTCACCCTCGCGCGTGAAGGCATGCACGCGGCGCCCCTGGTGCCGCGCCACCTGGATGAGGATGTGCGCGGCGGCGCCAAAGCCATACAGCCCCAGCCGGGGACCCTCCCCCGCCATGCGCAGGCTGCGGTAGCCGATGAGCCCCGCGCACATCAGCGGCGCGGCCTCCACGTCGCGGTACGACGGCGGCAGTGGGAAGCAGAAGCGCGCATCCGCGACGGTGTACTCCGCGAAGCCCCCGTCGATGTCGTAGCCGGTGAAGCGCGCCGTGTCGCAGAGGTTCTCCCGACCGGAGCGGCAGAAGCGGCACTGCCCGCAGCTCCACCCCAACCACGGCACGCCCACGCGCCGCCCGGGGGCGAAGCCTTCCACCCGCGCGCCCGTCGCCACCACCGTGGCCACGATTTCGTGGCCCGGCACCAGCGGCAGCTTCGGGCGCGTCAGCTCTCCATCCACCACGTGCAGGTCCGTGCGGCACACCGCGCAGGCGTGCACCTTCAACAACACCTGCTCCGGCCCGGGCTCCGGGATGGGCCGCTCCTCCTGCCGCAGGCGCTGTCCGGGTGCGTGAAGCACCATCGCCCGCATGGTCCCTGACATGGCCCGCCTGCCTCCCCACCCGCGCACTCCACGGGTGTCGAGGACAAGCTAGTCAGTGCCAGATGACCCGGCCGCTGCCGTTGACCCGGAGCTGGGTCGACTGCGCATGGCCATACAGGTCCACGTTGCCTGACGAGTCGAGCACGACGACCGCCCCGCCCCCGTCCACGTACGCGGAGACGGTGCCGGAGCCCTGCGACGTGATGTTCACGTCCACGGCCCGGAGGCCCGAGGCTCCGATACCCCCGCTGCCATCCAGCCAGGCGTCGAGCCGGTTGGTGACGCCCTTGAGCGTCGTGAAGCCGGAGCCGTCCACCCGGGCGCGCACATGCTTCGCGGCCCCCTCGAACTTCAAGTCGCCGGAGCCGGACTGCGACAGGTCCACCCACTCGGCCATGCCTTCGCCGGCCGCGCACAACTCCATGTTCCCGGAGCCGCTGAGCTTCGCATCCAGCGTGCGCACCCCGCCGCAGAAGCGCAGGGAGCCGGAGCCCTTCGCCACCAGCTTCACGTCCTCCTTCGCCCGCTCGAAGCCTTCCACGCGCAGGGTCCCGGAGCCGTCCTGCGTCGCGCCAATCATGCGCGGCACCAGGATCTCCACGCGCGCCGGGCCCCGGGGCGCGAACGAGCCGTCTGTCTCGATGACCAGCGTGTTGCCGGGCGACACGAAGGTGCGCACGCGGTGCTGGAGGTTCTCATCCAGCGTGACCTTCACGTCCGGCACCTCACCCTCGCGAATCACCACCTCCATCGAGCCCCGGTTCTCCACGGTGGAGAAGTCGATGGCCACGCGCGACTCCGTGACGGTGTTGCCGTCGCCCTGCATCTCGTCGGTGAAGTAGCAGCCGGACAGCAGTCCCGCCGCGAGCGCGGCCACTCCCAAACGCTTCCACATGTTCCCCTCCCGGACTTCGAATCGAATGCCGCGTCAGATCTGCACGCCCAGCAGGACGCCCGGCCACACGCGCACGGTGGTGCGTCCCCCGTCGGAGACGCTGCGCCACTCGGGCCCGATGCCCAGCTCCTCCCAACGATCCCCGTTGTCCCAGGTCACCAGCGTATTGCCGGTGACGCCGCCGATGAGCGCGAACCGCTTCGCCACCTGCCAACCCGCCACCAGCCGCAACTGTCCCAGCACGTTCAAGCCGTCGCCATCGCGAAAGAGGTTGTCCGTGTGGACGCCGCTGCCAATGACATCCAGGTCGAAGAACAATGGCCCCGCGGGGATGTGCGCGCCAAAGCCCATGCCTCCCACGTAACGGCGGCGGTGCGTGTCCGTGCCCGGGTTGAAGCCCAGCGTCAGCAGCGTGTGGAAGTGCCGTCCGCCGAACTTCACCGCGACGTTGGTGTACGCGAGGTCGCTGGCCCACAGCTGCAGGTTCGCCTGACCGTTGCCGATGAAGCTGAGCAACCCCAGCGCCTCGCCCTGGGACTCACGCGCCACGTTGATCAACCCCAACTGGAGGCCGTCCACCTTGCCCGCGACGTTGACCAACCCCACCTGCGCGCCGGACACGTCCCCGCCCACGTTGAGCAGCGACAACTGCGCGCCGTCCATCCGGCCCGCGTAGTTGAAGCCCGAGGAGGCCTGGAGGCCCGACATCGTCGAAGCGAGGTTCGCGCCCGCCGCGAACTGCGCGCCCTTGAACTGCGCGGTCGCGATGTTCGCGCCCACCGTGAACTGGCCCCCCACGCCACCCGAGCCCGCGATGTTCGCGCCCACGGAGAACTGGCCGCCGGACAGCTCGCCGCCCACCACGTTGCCGCCCACGGAGAACTGGCCGGCCGCCGCCGCGCCCTTCACCACGTTGAGGCCCACCGCGGCCTGGATGCCGTCCAGCTCGCCCGTGACGATGTTGCCGCCGGTGGCGAACTGCGCGCCGGACGCGGTGCCTCGCACCACGTTGGCTCCCAGCGCGAGCTGCACGCCGGACAACTCCTCGCCCACCCAGTTCGCGCCCAGGGACATGGCCGCGCCATCCACCCGCTTCGCATGCGTCGCGAGCGCACCCAACGCGAACGTGGTCACCAGCCGCTCCGTGGCCGTACCCGCCGTGCTCACGTGCGGCAGGGCCATCAGCACCACCGGGACGTGGATCTCCTCCGTGTCCGAGCGCTGCTGCGCCACCGTGGCACCCGCGGGCTCACCGCCCGTCGCGGCCTCCACGAGGGGCGCGGGGGACAGCGCCGCGACAGGAATCGCGACGGCCGTGGGAGCCGGTGCCTCCTGCACGGGAGCGAAGTGTGACTCCGGAGCAGCGGTCCCTTCCGTGCGCTCCTCGGCTCCGGCCGCTCCCGCCGCCACCACGACCATCACCCCGACACACACCGCGACCTTGCGCTTCATCGCCTGGACCTTCCTCAAAAAGGATTCGGCGAAGGGAACACCGCGCCCCTCCAGAACTGTCACCTGCCCGTCTTCGCCTCTCACGAAGCCCGGTGTCCGGCGCTCCCGGCCGCTACGCTTCCCCCATGCGCCCGTCCCGTCCTCCCCACCCTTCCCGCCGCGAGGTCCTGGTGGCGGGCATCGGCGCCGCGCTCGCGCCGTCCCTCTCCGCCCTGGCCCAGAGTCCCCGCATGCTCACCCGCCCCATCCCCAGCTCCGGCGAAGCCCTGCCCGTCATCGGCATGGGCACCTGGCAGACCTTCGACGTCGGCGGCGCCGCGAACGAACGCGCGCCCCTGGCGCAGGTCCTCCAGAAGTTCTTCGACTCGGGAGCGCGCCTCATCGACTCATCCCCCATGTACGGCCGCTCAGAAGCCGTCGTGGGCGACCTGCTGAAGCAGTCTGGCCAGGAGAAGACGCCGTTCCTCGCCACCAAGGTCTGGACGCGCGGCAAGGCGGAAGGGGCGGCGCAGCTCCAGTCCTCAATCCAGAAGATGGGCCACGGCCGCATGGACCTGATGCAGGTGCACAACCTGCTGGACGTGGACGTGCACCTGCCCGTGCTGCGGGAGATGAAGGCCGCGAAGAAGCTCCGCTACGTGGGCGTCACCCACTACCAGCGCAGCGCCTTCGACGACCTGGAGAAGCACATCAAGGGCAGCAAGCTGGACTTCGTGCAGCTGCCCTACTCGCTCGCGATGCGCGACGCCGAAGCGCGCCTGCTGCCCGCGGCGAAGGAGCACGGCGTGGCAGTGCTCGTCATGGAGCCCTTCGACAAGGGCAACCTCTTCCGCAAGATGAAGGGCCGCCCCCTGCCGGACTGGGCCGCGGAGTTCGACTGCTCCAGCTGGGCCCAGTTCTTCCTCAAGTTCATCCTGGGCCACCCCGCCGTGAACTGCCCCATCCCCGCCACGTCCGACCCCGCCCACCTGGAGGACAACGTGAAGGCGGGCTTCGGACGGCTCCCCGACGAGAAGCTGCGCGCGCGGATGGTGAAGCTCTTCGAGGCTTGATCAGCCCGGACTACAGGTCAGGCGACGGCGAGTAGCGCAGCTCACCGCCCGGCTCCAGCACCAGCCCGGTGCCGGGCTCGCCGGCCTCGTCGTCGCGCCCCACCTCCAGCACGCCGTCCTCCGCGTCCCACTGGCCCAGGTAATACTCGCCACCCGCCGCCATGCACGCGCGCCCTTCGGACACCACCGTCTCCACCACTTCCTTCTTGTCGCTGGTGAGGCGGTAGAGCGTCCACGTCTTGCCGTCCTCGCGGAAGCCCTTCACCAGGTCCGCCAGCTCCTCGTCGCGAGGCGTGCCGCCCGCCTTCTCCTCGCGCGCCCACTCGCGCGGCTCCTTCGTGGGCTGCGTCTTCTGCCACGCCCGCGCCAGCTCCAGCAGCTTCTGCTGGGCCGCGTCCTGGAGCGCGTGCATCGCGTCCGGCAGCTCAATCTCCTCCAGCGCCAGCAGGGCCGTCTCCAGCTGCAGCGCCTTCAGGCTCCACTCGTTCCACGCGGTCTTCAGCATCCGTGTCGCTCCCGGCCGTCGCGCCTCGTTCCGAAAGACGAAACAAGCGAGTGGGCCCGGCACGCCCCCTATCACACGCCCGGCTGCCGGGGTGCCGACCCGGCGGTGCGGACGATGTTCGCCGCCCGACCGCTGCCTACCTTCAACCGCCAAGGGAGGCGAGCACATGACGACGACGAAGAGTCCGCAGGACGTGGTGGAGCACCTGGGCAAGCTCATCCACGGCATCAAGGTCGCGATGATGACGACCGTGGACGCCGACGGCAGCCTGCGCAGCCGGCCGATGTGGACCTACGACAAGGACTTCGACGGCGAGCTGTGGTTCTTCACCAACGACCACACCCACAAGGTGGACGAGGTGCAGAAGGACCACCATGTCAGCCTCGGCTACTCAGACCCCACGCGGGACAGGTACGTGTCCGTCAGCGGCCGCTGCGCGCTGATCCGCGACAAGGCCAAGGCGAAGGAGCTGTGGAACCCCGCCCTCAAGGCCTGGTTCCCCCAGGGGCTGGATGATCCGAACCTGGCCCTGCTGCGCGTCTCCGTCGAGAAGGCCGAGTACTGGGACACCCCCAACAGCAAGATGGTCCAGCTGGTCGGGTTCGTGAAAGCCGTCCTCACCGGCGATAAGTACCAGCCGGGCGACAACCAGAAGCTCGACCGGGGCGCCCCCCGCCGCAACTGACGGGAACCCGAACGGGGCCGCCGGAAGGCCGGTGGTTCCCACGCTCTCAAATCCTGACACGTGTGTCAGGGGGTGTGTGAAAGCAGGACAGCCTCAGACCTGACGCACCTGGACCCACCCGGCGAGCGCCCCCAGGGAGCTCGCCGTGGTGGGTGAGACTTTTGCCCCATGGTTGCTGTTTCTCTGACAGCGCCGTTCGTCCTGGCTTGTAACGGGGCCCCGGCCCGAGTCATGCAGCCGAGCGCCGCCGTGGTACGAGCCGCAAACCGTCCGCACATCACGTTGAAGTGACAGACGGTTTAGAGTATCAACCATCCGCTTTCGAGATTTTCCACCTTCCGTCCGGCATCTTTGCCGGCGCCGGATGGAACGGACTCGGAGACGCTCATTGGGCGGAGCGATTTCCCGCCATTCGAAGGAATCAGGACGATGGAGAATAAGAAGAAGGTCGCGAAGCCCGAGGGAAAGCTGGCGGTGCTCATCCCGGGCCTGGGCGCGGTTTCCACCACGCTGATGGCGGGTGTGGAGCTGGCGCGGCAGGGCAAGGGCGCCCCCATTGGCTCGCTCACGCAGATGGGCACGGCCCGCCTGGGCAAGCGCACCGACGGCCGCACCGTGAAGCTCAAGGAGCTGGTGCCGCTGGCCACGCTGGAAGACGTCGTCTTCGGCGCGTGGGACATCATCAGCGAGGACGCCTACCAGGTGGCCGTGCGCTCGGGCGTGCTGACGGACAAGCACCTGGAGCAGGTGAAGCCCTTCCTCCAGGGCATCAAGCCGAAGCCGGGCGTGCATGATCCGGAGTTCGTGCGCCGTATCGCGGCCAACCACATCAAGGCCACGAAGACGCACCGCGAGAGCATCGAGGCCATCCGCCAGGACATCCGGGACTTCAAGAAGGAGCTCAACGCCAAGCGCGCCGTGATGGTGGTGTGCAGCAGCGTGGAGACCTTCCGCCCGCTGCCGGAGGCCTTCCAGACGCTGGCCAACTTCGAGAAGGCGCTGGACGCCAACAGCCCGGACATCAACCCCACGGCGCTCTACACCTACGCGGCCATCAAGGAAGGCGTGCCGTTCGCCAACGGGACGCCGAACGCCTCCGTGGACACGCCGGCGCTGCAGGAGCTGGCCAAGCTGGACGGCGTGCCCGTCGCGGGCCGTGACCTCAAGAGCGGCCAGACGATGATGAAGACGGTCATCGCGCCCGCGCTCAAGGCGCGCATGCTGGGCCTGGAGGGGTGGTTCTCCACCAACATCCTGGGCAACCGCGACGGCGAGGTGCTGGATGATCCCCAGGCCTTCAAGGCCAAGGAAGTGACCAAGTCGAGCGTGCTCGACACCATCCTGCAGCCGGACCTGTACCCGGAGCTGTACAACAAGTACTCGCACAAGGTGTCGATCCACTACTACCCGCCCCGCGGCGACGCGAAGGAGGGTTGGGACAACATCGACATCACCGGGTGGCTGGGCTACCCGATGCAGATCAAGATCAACTTCCTCTGCCGCGACTCCATCCTGGCGGCGCCGCTGGTGCTGGACATCGCGCTGTTCCTGGACCTGGCCAAGCGGATGGAGTGGCGGGGCATCCAGGAGTGGATTTCCTTCTACTTCAAGAGCCCCATGGCCCACGCGGGTCTGCCGGTGGAGCACGACCTGTTCATCCAGCTGACCAAGCTGAAGAACACGCTGCGCGTCGTCGCGGGCGAAGAGCCCATCACCCACCTGGGGCTGGACTACTACGGGGATGACCTCCCGCTCGCCCGCTAAGAACGACTCCGCGTTCAAGTGGCTCGTCACCGTCATGGCGGCGGGCCACTTCACGTTGGTGGTCTCCACCGGACGCGTCCGGTGGGAGCACGTCGCGGCGGACCTGCTGCTGGTGGTGCTGGCCTGGGCCGGCGCCGGCCCGCGGCGGTTCCTCCGCGGCGCGTTCCCGCTGTGGCTCACCGGTATGATCCTGGACAGCCAGGCGCTGTGGCTGGGGGTGCGCGGCACCATCCACACCGGCGACCTGTGGAACCTGGAGAAGCTGCTGTTCCCCGCCCCGGGCGGAACGCACTGGCCCGAGTGGTGGTCGCGTCACTCCAACACACCGTTGGACCTGCTGTGCGGCTGGGCCTACGCGGCCTACCTCTACGAGGTCTTCCTCGTGGCGCTGTTGTTCTTCTTCAAGAAGGACGTGCGCTTCGAACAGCTGTGCTGGGCCTTCTTCGTGGTGAACGCCATTGGCGTGGTCACCTACGTGATCTACCCCGCGGCTCCCCCCTGGTACGTGCTGAAGTACGGGCCGGGACTCGCGGACCTGTCGGCGCCGCCCAGTCCGGCGGGCACCGCGCGCTTCGATGCCTTCTTCGGCATCCACTACTTCGCGAACTTCTACGCCAAGAACCCCAACGTCTTCGGGGCCATGCCGTCGCTGCACGCGGCCTACCCGCTGATGATGGTGCTCGTCCTCTGGCACAAGGGCCCCGCGTGGCGGGTGGGCACCATCCTGTTCGCGCTGCTCGTCGCTTTTTCCGCCGTGTATCTCACGCACCACTATGTCCTCGACGTGCTCGCGGGAAGCATCGCGGCGGTCGTGGCCTTCGTCGTCGTGAGGGCTGTCTTCGCAAGACGGGCCATGGAAGCGCCAGGAGTGGCGCCCTTGACCCTGCCGTCTGGAGGGAACACCCGTGCATGACAACATGCTGGCCTTGCTCAGTGGAGACCTGTCCCCTTCGGCGCGCATCTGGACCGCGCTGGCGCCCGCGCTGTTCGCGGTCGCCTACTTCCTCGTGGGCCTGGTGCTCTTCTGTATCCGCTGTGCCATCAAGGGCATCCCGCGAGACGAGGAGACACTGACGCGCGGCAAGTCGGTGCTGGTGGGCTTCTTCCTGCGCCACTACTTCTTCTGGGTCATCCAGCCGCTGTGGCGGGTGCTCCTGCGCTCCGGCCTTCCGGCCAACGCGCTGTCCATGCTGTCGGGCCTGCTGGGCGTGTCGTCCGGCGTGGCGGTGGCGGCGGGCCGGTTCGCGCTGGGCGGCTGGCTGTTCCTGCTGGCGGGCGTGCTGGACGTGATGGACGGCCGCGTGGCGCGCACCCGCAAGGAGGCCAACCCCGCGGGCGCGGCGCTGGACTCCGTGCTGGACCGGTACGTGGACTCCGCCATCCTGATGGGCCTGGCCTGGTACTACCGGGACACCTGGGTGCTGCTGCCCGCGCTGGGGGCGCTGATGGGCTCCTCGCTGGTGCCGTACGTGCGCGCCAAGGGTGAAGGCCTGGGCGTGAGCGTGCGCGACGGCGCGATGCAGCGGCTGGAGCGGGTGCTGTTCCTGGGCGTGGGCACGGCGCTGTCGCCCATCCTGGAGGCGCTGTTCTGGCCGACGGAGAAGCACCCCATGCACTGGCTGGCGGTGGCGGGCCTGGTGTTCGTGGCCGTCCTGAGCAACGTCACGGCGCTGGCGCGCTTCCGCACGCTGGTGCGGGCCCTGACGCCCAAGAAGCCGGTGAAGCAGCGCTCGGGCGTGGCGCTGTTCGGCTTCAACGCGGCGGCGGGCGCCATCGCCACGGCGGTGGACTTCGTGGCGGTGCTGGGCATGGTGGAGTGGGGAGGCATCTCCCCGGTGTGGGCCACGGTGGCCGGCTGCGTGCTGGGCGGCGTGGTGAACTACTCCATCAACCGGGTCATCACCTTCCGCAGCCAGGGGGCGGTGGCGCCGCAGCTGGCGCGCTACACGCTGGTGAGCGCGACCAGCGCGCTGCTCAACGCGGGCGGCGTGGCGCTGCTCACGCTGCACCCGCAGCTGGCGTACACGCTGGGTTGGTGGCTGGTGCGCGGCGTCGTGTACTTCGCGTGGAACCTGCCCCTGCAGCGCGACTACGTCTTCAACGACAACTCGGACGAGCTCCTGGAGCAGCGGCCCCATGCGGCGTGACACGCGCGCCCGCGGTTTGAGGGCCCTGCTGGTGGGGGCCCTGCTTTCGCTTCCGGGGGTGGCGGCGGCGGGCGGCGTGCTGGGGTTGTCCTTCGACTCCAGCGACCGGTACGGAGAGAGCTTCACCTTCGTGGCGGATGCGGACGACGGCACCTATGTGACGGTGAACCTGTCGGTGACGAACATTGGCCCGGGGTCGCGCACGGGCATCTGCCGCGCCACCGTGCTGCGGCCGGGCAGGCCTGCCTGGTCGCCGCAGACACGCATGGGGGCGAAGGAGTGGGGCTATACGCCCGACACGGACACGCTCAAGTTGGGCACGTGCACGGCCCAGGCGACGGACGCGGGCCTGACGGTGGACGCGGCGTTGGACAACGGGCGGGTGACGCTGGAGTACGCGAAGAAGCCCGAGCCGTGGTCGCCGGAGGGCTCCGTGGTGGAGAACGGCAAGGACCGCTACCGCCACGAGGTGCTGCTGGGCGCGAGCCCCGTGAAGGTGACGCTCCAGGTGCCCAAGTCCGCGGCGGTGACGCTGGCGGGCGGCGGGTACGCGGACCACTCGCGCAGCACGGTGGCGCCGGCGAAGCTGGCGAAGCGCTGGGTGCGCTTCCGCGCGATGAAGGGTCCGCAGCACATGGTGGTGCTGGCGCGCGAGGGGCAGGAGGGCGACTACGCGCCTGTCTACGTCTGGGAGGGCAAGGGGGCCGCGCGGCTCCTGGAGTCCTTCACGGTCACGCAGACGGGCACGAAGGAGAAGAGCACGTGGCGGGCGGAGCTCACCGACCGCGACGGCAAGCCGGCGCTGACGTTGCGTGGAACCTCCCTGCTTCAGCGCAGCGCGCCCGTGGAGTCGCTGGGCATGCTGGGGGGACTGGTGCGGCCCGTGGTGGGCTCGCCGGTGACGTACCTGCTGCGGGGCGTGATGGAGCGCCCGGGCAAGGCGCCGGTGGAAGGGTTGATGGAAGTGTCGGTGGAAGGCGAGTAGCCGGCAGGGGTCTTCAAGCGTGAGCGAGTCGTTGCTGCGGTCGGTGCATCACGTCCCCGGGGTCCGGGGGTTCGTGCGCAAGCAGGTGCTGCGAGTGGTGGCGCGCGGGGTGGAGTGGACCACCAAGCTGCCCGGCAAGCGCGCCCTCAACGTGTCCCAGGTGAACCCATGGCTGCACGTGGGCGGCGGCGTATCCCGCGCGCGCTACGGCGAGCTGAAGGCCCGGGGCATCACCTGTGTCATCGACCTGCGCGCGGAGCGCTGTGACGACCGCGAGGCGCTGGCGGCGCTGGGCATCGAGCTGCTCAGCCTGCCGGTGACGGACCGCTACCCGCCGTCGGTGGAGCAGCTGTCGCAAGGGGTGCGCTGGGCGCTGCCCCGGCTGGACGCGGGCGGCGTGCTGTACGCGCACTGCGAGCACGGCGTGGGGCGCGGGCCGCTGATGGGGCTGGCGGTGATGGTGGCGCGCGGCTGGGACGCGCCGGAGGCGTACCGGGCGGTGCGCCATGCGCGCTGGCAGGCGACGCTCAACGACCGGCAGCTGCGCGGACTGGCGGACTTCGTGGCTGCTTGGACGGGCGTGCCGGAGAAGGCGGCTTAGGCAACGTGCCGGAAGCTGGCGTGGGGTTGGGCGGCCGGGCTCAAGGCTGGGGGCGCCACCACAGGCCCTTCAGTCCCGCCTGCTCACACGCCTGACGCGCTTCCTCGGTGTAGCAGTAGAAGGCCAGCTCGGGGACGAAGAACACGGGAGGGAAGCCTCCGGGTGGCGGGCGGAGCACGAGTGGTCCGGCGTCATCTTCGCCCAAAAGCTCTTCGTCCCACCGGAGGAAGGGCACGCCCTTCACGAGGGTGCGCTCCCGGTCGAGGCAGTCGGTTTGCTCCAGCAACTGGAGGATGACGAAGTCCTCGTTCTTCAGCGCAGGGTCCGTCACCGAATGCCAGGTCCGCCTCCGGGGGTACCCGCTTTGCACGAGGTGCCTGATGCGTTCCGAGTAGATGACCGTGGGGATGAGGCGGTGGCGGAACGGGCCCACTGCTTCGAGCACGCGCACCATACGCCGGGAGAGGAGCAACCACCCCATGGGCGCGGTGAACAGGTGGTCGAGCCCGGCGATCCTCTCCAGATTGCCGACGAACTCCATGACCCCGGGCGCGCCCTGCTGGCACTGATAGTCGATGCCAGGTTCGAAGAACGTCACGCACTCGAAGCCGTCGAACTCGATGAGATTGACGTCGTAGATTTCCGCATCCTCCTCGATGTGGGAGGCATCCGTCGCCAACGCATACATCATGTGGTGTGTGACTCCCCGTGGGAGGCCAGCTCCAACAAGGCCAGCTTCTTCCCCGTGAGCACCCTACCGCCGCGCTGCTCCTGAATCACCTTGATCACCGGCTCCTTCAGGCTCCCGGATTGGATGGCCTGGCGCAGCTCGTTCTCGACCTTGAGGATGGCCTCCTCGATGACCTTGGGCGTCCAACTGGAGGGGGAACCCTTTCTGGACAGTTCCTTCCAGGCAAGTTCAAGCCGGGCACGCACGAACTTGCTGTAGAGGGGATGGCTGCCCGAGTGGATGAGCTGGCCCTCCACGTTGAGCCCGGAATGCATGTCGAGGATGTTCGACCCGCGGTCAATCGTATAGCCCTTGAGCCGCTCCATGGCGGTACGGCTCAGCGGGTGTTTCTGGGCGATCTCGTCGGGGATGAGGTGATGCATGGGATGGCCAGCGGAGAGCCGGACCTCCGCCGCCGCCCGCGCCGCCGGGCCCTGGGTCTTCTCCACCCAGTCCAGGTAGTTCTTCCGATAGCGGGTGAAGACGCTCAGGCGGGACGTGCCCTTGCCGGCCTTGAGCACCACCAATCCCTCTTCGGTCACCGTGAGCGCCCCGTACTCGTCGCCCAGGGCCTTCCCGTCCGGACGGCGCAGCCGGAAGGGCTGGGAGTCCGAGCTCAACTTCTCCAGGCGGTATCCGGCGGCCTGGAGCTCCCGCTTGAAGGCGTTGAACTCCGGCGTTCCTTCCTGCGGGATGCGGCGTCCGACGAAGTCCTTGAGCTTGTCCCAGTTGGGGAGCTTCTCCAGCAGCTTCTCCAACTCGGCGTCACTGAGCGTGCGCTCGGTCAGGGGGGGCTCGGGGTCCGGCCTGGACGTCCCGCCTTCCTTGACTGCCTTTGACAGCAACGGCGTGCCGGAGCCCAAGGGATTGAAGGGCACCGGGATGGCGGGGGCGGCGGTGATGGAGCCCGGCTGGAACACGGGGACGCCCGCATAGGCACCGCCGGGACCCGCCGCCGCCATCATGTAGATGCGAGGTGGGGTGATTCTCACGGACGTCATCAGCTTGAGCCCACGTCCCGCGTTGGTCTTCACGCCCATCAGCGCCAGCGCCGCCATCGCGATGCTCACCAGCATCCGGAGGAAGGACTTGCTCGCTTCCTTGAGTTTCTCCGAGGAGCCGTTGGCCTCCCAGGCCTGGGTGAGCCACAGCTGCGCGTGCTTCAGGGCCTCTCCTCCGGCCTCGATGAGACCATGGGCCCCGAACGCCGCCAGGCCCAGTTGGATGAGCGCCGCCGCGAGCTGTCCCACCCCCGTGGGCGTCGCCGCCAGGAAGGTGGACAGCGCCTCCGCGGCGATGAAGCCCACCACCATCGCGGAGATCTCCAACCAGTTGTCCAGGATGGCCTTGCCGTACTGGCCGGTGACCTCTCCGAAGAACTGGTCCGCCTGCCTCACGGAGGTGATGACGTCCTCCAGGTGCCGGGCAGCCTTGCGCGCCATGGCCATCGCCTCGTGGGTGATGGAGCCGCTCGACACGATTCCCTGGAGCTGGTTGGCGAAGGCGATGCTCACCAGCCAGATGCGCTCGCCCGCGACCAGCCGCACGTCACCGTCGATGCGCTGGACCCCCTTGCGGCCACTCTTCACGTTCACGTGATGAATGACATTCTCGTAGAAGCGCAGGTCCCGCCCCGGCTGGATGGCCTGCCGGTAGATGCGCGCGGCGATGGGCTCCAGGCGGTCCCCTGGACGGACCTGATAGAGCGT
>NZ_RAWP01000126.1:0-25564 GCF_003668935.1 Corallococcus sp. AB032C
CCCAAGCGCCAGCCGGTCAAGGCGGCCCCCGCCAAGCCCGCCCCGAAGCGTCGCTAGGGGACACAGCCGGGCTGGCTCCGGACAAGCACCTCAAGGGGAATATGGCCTCGCCGAGGGGATTGCATTATCCCTCGGCTCCCCTATGCGCACCTTTCGCAGCGGCCTGACCGCGCTCGCCCTCGTCGCCGGCCTCACCGGCTGCCCCCGGCCCTCCTCCGTCGTCGCGCCCCACGTGCTTGAGTCCGCCGCGGAGCGGGCCGGCCAGGCTGACGCGGAGGCGCGCACGCTCGCGTTCGCGGGCTTCCACGCGTACCTCGTCGCGGGCGACGTGAAGCTCGCCCAGCAGCGCTTCGACGCCGCCGTGCAGAAGGACCCCGGCGACCCGTACGCCCTGCAGGGACAGGCGCTGCTGGCCCGGCGCAATGGCCAGTCCGACCGCGCGCTCGCCGCGTCGCTGGAATTGGTGAAGCGCGCGCCCCGCCACCCGGTGGCCGTCATCGCCGCGCGCTACGTGCTGGACCGCGTGGGCACCTCTCGCGCGGAGGACGACAACATCCTCAAGGGCGTGGACGCCGCGCTCGCCGCGGGCGCCCGGGGCGAGACGGCCTACCTGCTGCGCGCCGCGCGCCTGTCGGTGGCGAGCCTGCGCGCGGACACGGCCACCCAGGCCCAGACGCTCAAGGACCTGGGCGGCGCGGGCGAGGCCACGCTGGTGGGGCCCTTCTCTCCCTTCCATGTGCTGGCCATCGACGAGCCCATCGCGCCGGAGAAGGACGGCTCCTTCGCGGGCCCCTTCACGGGCGCGTACGGCCCGCTGACGGCGCGCACGCTGCGCTCGCCGGACGGCCGGCTGGACCTGGGCGGCGAGCCCGGCCACGGGGACATGTACGCGCTGGGCATCGACGCGGAGGTGGCGCAGGCCGGCGTTTACGTGCTGCGCACGGTGAGCCAGACGTCGCACCGCGTGCTGATGGACGGCGCACCCGTGCTGGAGCGCCGCGACTGGGCGCGCACCGCGTCCACGGTGAGCGTGCGAGCGATGGAGCTCCCCGCCGGCAAGCACCGCTTCGTGGTGAAGATGTCCCGCGACAACACGCAGGGCGGCCTCTCCTTCGCGCTGCTGAAGGCGGACGGAAGCCCCTCCGGCGCGCGCCTCACCGCCGCCACCGGGCCCGCGCCGCGCTGGAACGCGAGCGCCCCGGGCGAGGTGGAGGCCCCGGACATGTACCCGGGCGCGGAGGACGTGGCCCAGGCGCTCCAGGGCGAGGCTGGCGAGACGCTGAGCAACTTCCTGGCGGTGCGCGACGGCCTGGCGCGCGACCTGGACGGCACCCACCGGCTGATGGCGAAGCTGGAGGCGACGACGCCCGCGCTGCTCACCCTGCGCGCGGAGCAGGCCGCGCAGGACCGCGGCATCCCGTCCAAGGTGGCGCGAGGCCGGGCCACGCGAGACCTGGAGGCGGCGCTGGCGAAGGACCCGGGCAACGTGGCCGCGCTGCTCTTGCGCGCGGACCTCTTCCTGGATGACGGCCAGCCGGCCACCGCGCTGGACACGCTGAAGACGGCGCGCGACGCGGTGAAGCCCGCGGGCTTCCCGGTGCACATCCTCCAGGCCCGCGCCGCGCTGGCGCT
This sequence comes from Corallococcus sp. AB032C, assembly GCF_003668935.1. Taxonomy (NCBI): domain Bacteria; kingdom Pseudomonadati; phylum Myxococcota; class Myxococcia; order Myxococcales; family Myxococcaceae; genus Corallococcus; species Corallococcus sp. AB032C. The sequence goes on from NZ_RAWP01000126.1 coordinate 1,633, forward strand.
GGACGTGGATGCGCAGGCGGAGGTGGCCCTGGCCTCGGCGCTGGAAGCCCAGCCGGGCCTGTGCGAGGCGCTGGGGTTGCAGTCCTCGCTGGCGCGCCGTCGCGACGCGGTGACCCGCACCGACGAGCTGGTGAAGGCCCAGGAGGGCTGCCCTGGCGCGGACGCGCGGCGGGTGGACCACCTGCGCACGCGCGGCGACCTGGACGGCGCGGCCAAGGGCTACACGCAGCTGCTCTCGCAGGACCCGGACAACCTCACCACCGCGGCGGCGCTCTCCGGCGTCTACGTGAGCCAGCGCCGCTACGACGACGCGGCGAAGGTGCTCCAGACGCAGGCCGCCGTGTGGCCGCGCAACGCGGAAATCCTCAAGCGGCTGGCGGACGTGCGCGAGTACGCGGGCCAGGGCGCGGAGGCGCTGAAGCTGCGCGAGCAGGCGCTCAAGCTGGACGGCACGGACCTGTCGCTGCGCCGCGCGGTGGAGCGCGCCAAGACGGGCAAGGAGGTGCTGGCGGCGTACGCCATCGACGGCAAGGAGGCGCTCAAGGCCTACGAGGCGGCGCCCGTCACCGGCGGCAGCGCGGCGGCGTACGTGCTGGACGCGGCGGCGGTGCAGGTCTACCCGGACGGCTCGATCGTCAACCGCATCCACACCATCCAGAAGGCGCTGGAGCAGTCGGGCGTGCAGGAGATCGCGGAGGCGAACATCCCCCGCGGCGCCCAGGTGCTGGCGCTGCGCACGCTCAAGGCGGACGGCCGCGTGCTGGAGCCAGAGAACATCGAGGGCAAGGACACCATGAGCCTGCCCGGCGTGCAGGTCGGTGACTCCGTGGAGGTGGAGTACCTGCTGCCCGAAAGCGACCGCGGCCCCGCGCAGCCGGGCTTCACCGCGTCCGCGTTCTACTTCCAGATCGCCAACCAGCCGAACGCGTGGAGCACGTACACGGTGGTCGCGCCCAAGGGCAGCGGCATGAAGGTGGACGCGCACGGCATGAAGGCGCCGCCGCCGGAGGTGAAGGGCGACGTGGAGGTGTTCCACTACGACGCACGCCGCGTGCCGCCGTTCATCCCGGAGCCGGACGCACCGCCCTCTGGCAACGAGTACCTGCCCTTCGTGATGGTGGGCGCGGGTGAGACGGGCAACGACGGACTGGCGCGAGTGTACGGCGACGCGTTCCAGGACCGGTGGATCCGCACCTCGGAGGTGGAGGCGTTCGCGCGCCAGGCCACCGAGGGCAAGAAGGGCCTGGAGGCGGTGAAGGCGCTGCACTCCGCGGTGATGAAGCGCTTCTCCGGCCGCGACGCGAGCCTGGCGCAGTCCGCGGCCTCCACGGTGGCGCAGGACCGCGGCAGCCGGCTCACCGTGATGAAGGCGGGCCTGGAGACGCTGGGCATCCCGTCGCGCGTCGCGGCGATTCGCACCTTCAACACCGACCCGTCGCCGTACCTCTTCCCGGCGGACGCGCTGCTGCCCTACGCGGCGCTGCGCGTGGAGGTGCCGGGGGAGCAGCCGGTGTGGCTGGACACGTCCGTGCGCTACGGCCCCTTCGGCGAATTGCCGGAGACCGCCACGGGCGAGCGCGAGGCGTACCTGTTGCCGGAGCCCGGCAAGCCCCTGCAGAAGGTGAAGACGCCGCCGCTCAAGCCGCGCACGGGCAAGGACGTGAAGCTCACGCTGGAGCTGGGCGCGGACGGCAGCCTCAAGGGCCAGGGCGAGGAGGTCTACTCCGGCTTCGAGGCAGCTCAAATCGCCGAGGCGTTCGAGCAGCTCTCCGCGGAGAGCCGCAACCAGGCGCTGCAGGGCGCGGTGGCGCGCTACTTCGGCGGCGCGGAGCTGTCGTCCGTGAAGCTGGAGCACCAGGAGGTGGTGGGCGCGCCCTTCGTGCTGCGCTACGCGTTCACCGTGCCGCGCTTCGGTCGCCTGGAGGGCGACAGCCGGATGGCGCTGGGCCCCCTCACCTTCCCCGCGCTGCTGGGCAGGCGCTACGTGCAGCTGTCCACACGCACCACGCCGCTCTACATCGACGACACGGAGGCCAGCCGCACCAACGTCGCGGTCACCCTGCCCCAGGGCTGGAAGCTCAGCGATCCGCAGACGGGCCTGAAGGTGGACAGCCAGTTCGGCCACTACACCCGGTCGGAGAAGCAGGACGGACGCACGCTCAGCATCTCGGAGTCCTTCAACCTGCCCCGCGCCCGCGTCAGCCCGGCGGAGTACGAGAAGTTCTCCGGCTTCGCGGGTGACGTGGACCTGCTCCAGGTGCGCGAGCTGTTCCTCGTGAAGCAGTAGTCCTCGAGCCGCTTCCGCGCACCCGTCAGGGGTGCGCGGAGCCGGACCCGGTTGCCTGCCTAGGGTTGCTGGAAGATGGCGACGGTGGGCGTGCCGTCCTCGTTGATGTAGCCGCGATACATGCCGCTGGAGTTGAACGGCATGGCCACGTGGCCCTGGCGGTCCATGGCGATGACGCCGCCCTCGCCGCCGGCCTTCACCAGCACATCGTTGATGACGTAGTTGGCGGCCTCCGGCAGCGGCAGGTCCTGGTACTCGACGCGGGCGCAGATGTCGCGCGCCACCGTGTAGCGGATGAAGAACTCGCCGTGGCCCGTGGCGGAGACAGCGCAGCGCTCATCCGCGTAGGTGCCCGCGCCGATGATGGGCGCGTCCCCCACCCGGCCGAAGCGCTTGTTGGTCATGCCGCCCGTGGACGTGCCCGCCGCGAGGTTGCCGTCCATGTCCAACGCCACCGCGCCCACCGTGCCGAACTTGTGGTCCCCCGTGATGGGATCCACGCCCGGCGTCAGCGATGAGCCGGGCTGCGGCTGCGCGGGCGTCACAGGCTGCGCGGGCGTCGCGGGCGTCGCGCCTTGCTTGGGCAGCTGCGCTGGTGATGACGGCTGCGCGGACGTCGCGGGCTGGCCCGGCTGCGGCGCCGACGCGGGCGGCTGCTCGGGAGTCACCGGCTGTCCGGGCGTCACACCTGGAGTGGGCGGCTGGCCTGGTGCGGAGGGCTGTGCGGGCGACAGGCCCTGTGTGGACGGCTGCCCCTGTTCCGCGGGCGGTGCCCCCTTCGCCTTCTCCTGCTCCAGCGCGCGCTGGAGGCCCTGCCAGCGCTCCTCCGTGAAGAAGTACTTCGCGTCCACCAGGGGCATGCCCTGCGATTGCGCGAAGGCCTCCGCCCCGTCGCCCACCATCATCACGTGCGGCGACTTCTCCATCACCAACCGCGCCAGGTCGATGGGGTTCTGGATGTGATGGACACCGGCCACCGCGCCGGCCATGCGCGTCTTGCCGTCCATCACCGCCGCGTCCAGTTCGTTCACGCCGTCGTGGTTGAACACCGCGCCCTTGCCGGCGTTGAAGTACGGCGAGTCCTCCATCACGCGGATGGCCGCCGTCACCGCGTCCATGCTGCGACCGCCCTTCGCCAGCACCGCGTGCCCCGCCTGGAGCGCTTGCGTGAGCGCGGCGCGCATCGCGGCCTCGCGCTCCGGGGTCAGGTTCTCGCGAGAAATCACGCCCGCGCCGCCGTGGATGACCAGCCCCCACTTCGGCTTCACGCGCGGCGGCTCGTCCGTGCGCAGGGCCGCCTCGTCGCGCGCGGCGCCCGCCTGCGACGACGTGGCGCAGCCCAGTGGGGCCAGCAGCAGCGCGGTGCTCGCGAGCAGGCCGCGGTGCATCCGTGAAGAGAACGAGGGGGACATGCCGTGCGCCTCCAAAAGGGGGCCCGCGCTCAGGCGGACTGCCTTTGTCGTAAAGCCGTTCCCCCAAGGCGTCCAGCGCCGCCGCATGCCGCGCCGCACCAGCCCGCGAGAAGGCATCACCCCGGGCGCCTGCCTGTCCGCCTGCCCTCCGCTTCCCCTCCCGGAAGGGCATGACCACCGTACAGATTCGGGTTGTAGGGCATGCCCAGACATCAAGACATCGGGAGGACGGGGCAATGAAGAAGCTGAAGGGGATGCGGGTGGCCGTGCTGGCGGCGGATGGCTTCGAGCAGGTGGAGCTGACGCGGCCGGTGAAGCGCCTGGAGCGCGAAGGCGCAGGCGTCACCGTGGTCTCCCTTCACAAGGGCCGCATCCGGGGCATGAACCTGCTGGTGCCCGGCCGCAAGGTGCGCGTGGACGCGACGCTGCGCGACGTGAAGGCCGCGGACTTCGACGCGCTGCTCCTGCCCGGCGGCTTCATGAACCCGGACTTCCTCCGGCAGAGCGCCCTGGCGCTGGACTTCGTGAAAGACGCGGACCTGTTGGACCAACCCATCGCGGTCATCTGTCACGGGCCGTGGCTGCTCGCGTCGGCGGGGCTGCTGGAGGGCCGGCACCTGACGTCCTGGCCGGGCATCCGCAACGACCTGGAGAACGCGGGCGCGCACTGGACGGACGAGCCCGTGGTGCGCGACAGCAACTGGGTGTCCAGCCGGGGGCCGCACGACCTGCTCGCCTTCGAGCACGCGATGGTGGAGCTCTTCGCGGAGCGCATGTCACCCGCCATCGCCCGCCGCTCCTCGGAGGAAGCCGCGCCCCGCTGGCCCCGGTGGCTCGCGGGAGGGCTCGCCGCCGCGGCCACGCTGGGCCTGGTCGCCCGCGGCCGTAAAGCCCTGGGCTAGGGACGAGCGCTCACATCCAGCCCAGTTGGAGCCTTGCCACGTCCGACATGCGGCTCTGGTCCCACTGCGGTTCCCACACCAACTCGACGTGGGCCTCCTTCACGCCGGGCAGCGCGGACACCTTGGAGCGCACGTCCTCCACCAGCACCTGCCCCATGCCGCAGCCGGGCGCCGTCAGCGTCATCTCGATGTCCACGCGCTGTCCGCCCTCGTCCATCGGCGTGGCCTTGCACGTGTACACCAGCCCCAGCTCCACGATGTTCACCGGGATCTCCGGGTCGTAGACCGTGCGGAGCTGCTCCCAGACCTGCTCCTCGTGGAACTCGCCGGGCGTGACGCTCTCATCGGGCGTCTTCGCCTTGGCGGCGTACTCCTCGCCCAGCACCTCCGCGTTCTTCTCGTCGATGCGGAACAGCTGGCCGTACGGATCCTGCACCGTGACGTTGCCGCCCAGCGTCTGCACCACCGTCAACTCCGAGCCCGCCGGCAGCAACACCTTGTCCCCGCTGGGGATGAGCATCGCGTCCACGTCGCGCTCGATGACCGTCATCGCGCCTCGCATGACCCCTCCCTACTCCGTCGACACCGACGTGGAGCGGCCGTCCAGCGCCGCGTTCAGCGTGTGCCACGCCAGGCTCGCGCACTTCACCCGGGCCGGGAACTCGCTCACGCCCGACAGCACCGCGAGCTTGCCCAACGACTCCACGTCCACCTTGTCCGGCCCTTCGGTCACCAGCGTGTGCACGCGCTCGAAGAGGGCCTGCGCTTCTTCCCGGGTCTTGTCCTTCACCGCGCCCGTCATCAGCGACGCGGACGCCTTGGAGATGGCACAGCCCTGACCCTGGAAGCCGATGTCGCGGATGACGCCGTCCTCCAGCTTGAGCGTCACGGAGAGCTGGTCGCCACACAGCGGGTTGTAGCCCTCCGCCGCGCAGGTGGCGCCCTCCACCACCCGGAAGTTGCGCGGGCGCTTGGAGTGATCCAGCACCACCTCCTGGTACAGGTCCTTGAGGTCCGAGCTCACGCGAACACCTCCTTCACCTTGTGCAGGCCCTTCACCAGCGCGTCCACGTCCTCACGCGTGTTGTAGAGCGCCAGCGACGCGCGCGCCGTGGCCGCCACCCCGAAGCGCTGCATCAGCGGCTGGGCGCAGTGGTGCCCGGTGCGGATGCAGATGCCCTCCTGGTCCAGGATGGTGCCCACGTCGTGCGGGTGGACGTCCTCCAGCGTGAAGGACAACACGCCCGTCTTGTGCGGCGCCGTGCCCACCAGCTTGAGCCCCGGAATCGACTGGAGCGCGTCCGTCGCGTACGCGAGCAGCCACTGGTCGTGCTGGGACACGTTCTCCATGCCCACGGCTTCCAGATAGCGGATGGCCTCGGCCAGCCCCACCGCGCCCGCCATGTCCGGCGTGCCTGCCTCGAAGCGGTGCGGCACGCGGTTGTAGACGGTCTTCTCCATCGTCACGGAGAGGATCATGTCCCCGCCGCCCTGGTACGGCGGCAGCGACTCCAGCATGGCCAGCTTGCCGTACAGCACGCCGATGCCCGTGGGCCCGAAGAGCTTGTGTCCGCTGAAGGCGTAGAAGTCACAGCCCAGGTCCTGCACGTCCACCGGGAAGTGCGTCACCGACTGCGCCCCGTCCACCAGCACCGGGATGTTCTTCGCGTGCGCCTTGGCCACCAGCTCCTTGATGGGATTCACGGAGCCCAGCGCGTTGGACACGTGCGTAATCGCCAGCAGGCGGGTCTTCTCCGTGAGCAGCGCGTCCACGGTGTCCATGCGCAGCTCGCCGCGCTCGTCCACGGGAATCACGCGCAGCTTCGCGCCCGCCGCGTCGCACACCATCTGCCAGGGCACGATGTTGGAGTGGTGCTCCATGGCGGAGATGAGCACCTCGTCGCCCGGGCCCACGTGCTTGCGGCCGTAGGTGGCGGCCACCAGGTTGATGGCCTCCGTGGTGCCGCGCACGAAGATGACCTCGCGCACGTCCTTGGCGTGGATGAAGCGGCGCACCGTCTCGCGCGCGTCCTCGAAGGCCTGCGTGGCGCGCTCGGAGAGGATGTGCACGCCCCGGTGCACGTTCGCGTTGTCGTGCGTGTAGTAGCGCGTGATGGCGTCCAGCACCGCCTGCGGCTTCTGCCCCGTGGCCGCGCTGTCCAGGTACACCAGCGGCCGGCCCCGCACCTCCTGCCGGAGGATGGGGAAGTCCGCGCGCACTCGCGCCAGGTCGAATCCAGGGCCGCTCATCCCATCACCTCCGCCGAACCCGGCAGCTTCTCCGCGAGCAACGCCTCCACCCGCGCGCGCACCGGACCCTCCGGTACCGCGCGCACCAACTCGCTGGCGAAGGCCTGCGTCAGAATCCGCTCCGCCTCCACCTTCGGGATGCCGCGCGAGCGCAGGTAGAACAGCGCGTTGTCATCCAACCGGCCCACCGCCGTGCCGTGGGCGCACTTCACGTCGTCCGCGAAGATCTCCAACTGCGGCCGGGCGTCCACCTGCGCGCCCTCGGAGAGCAGCAGGTTGCGGCTCTGCTGGCTGGCGTCCGTCTTCTGCGCGTCCTCACGCACGCGGATCTTCCCGTGGAAGGTGCCGCGCGCGCGGTCGTCCAGCACGCCCTTGTAGAGTTCACGGCTGGAGCAGTGCGGCACCGCGTGGTCCAGGTCCGTGCGGTTGTCCAGGTGCTGCGTGCCCCGGCCCACGAACAGGCCGTTGAGCACGCACTCGCCGCCCTCGCCCGCGAAGGCCGCGTGCACTTCATTGCGAGCCAGCGCACCGCCAAACGAGAACGCATGCGACTGGAAGCGGCTGTCGCGCCCCTGCCGCGAGTACAACCCGCCCAGGTGCAGCGCGGTGTCACCCTCCGCCTGGAGCTTGAAGTGGCGCAGGCTGGCGTTGTCCCCCAGCGACACCTCCGTCACCGCGTTGGTGAACGTCGCGCCCGAGCCCAGGCTCGCGTACGTCTCCACCAGCGTGGCCTCGCTGCCTTCGCCCGCCACCACGACGATGCGCGGACTGGCCAGCACCGGCCCGTCGCCGCCGCGCGCAAGGAACAGCAACTGCACCGGCACCTCGCTCAGGGCGCGAGGCGCGAGCGTGAGCAGCGCGCCCTCTTCCAGCAGCGCCGCGTTGAGCGACGTGAAGGCATGCCCCGACGGCCGAGCGCGCTGGCCCAGCGTCTCCTGCAACAGCGCCCCGTCCTCGCGCAGCGCCTGCGACAGCGGCTTGAGCACCACGCCGCGCGGCAGCCCCGCGAGCACCGACAGCGCCGGCACGAATCTCCCATCCACGAACACGAGCCGTGGACCGGGCAGCGCCAGCCGCGCCACCGCCTGCGCTACGTCCTCGCCCACGGACACGTCCCGCACGGGCTGGAACGGATGCGACGACAGCGTGGCCACGGGCGTGTACTTCCACTCCTCGTCCTTGGACGTGGGCAGGCCGCGCGCCTGGAACTGGCTCAAGCCCTCCTCACGCAGCGCCTGGAGCCACGCAGGGACATCCGCGCGCGCCTGGAAGGCCCGGGCCAAGTCCACGTAGTGGGACGCGCTCATGGTCGCGCCTCCTTCGCCTTGGCCGCGCTGCCCTCCGCGCCAATCCAGCCGTAGCCCTTCTCCTCCAGCTCTAGCGCCAGCTCGCGTCCACCCGAGCGCACGATGCGGCCCGCCGCCATCACGTGCACGTGGTCCGGCACGATGTAGTCCAGGAGCCGCTGGTAGTGCGTAATCACCACCATCGCCCGGTCCTTCGCGCGCAGCGCGTTCACGCCACCCGCGACGATGCGCAGCGCATCGATGTCCAGGCCCGAGTCCGTCTCGTCCAGCAGCGCCAGCCGGGGCTGGAGCACCGCCATCTGGAAGATCTCGTTGCGCTTCTTCTCTCCGCCGGAGAAGCCCTCGTTCACGGAGCGGTTCATGAACGCCGCGTCCAACTGCACGAGCTTCGCCTTCTCCTTGGCCAGGGAGAGGAAGTCCATCGCGTCCAGCTCTTCCTCGCCCTTGGCGCGGCGCTGCGCGTTGAGCGCCGTGCGCAGGAAGTGCAGGTTGCCCACGCCGGGAATCTCCACCGGGTACTGGAACCCCAGGAACACGCCCGCCTTCGCGCGCTCCTCCGGCGGCGTGCCCAGCAGGTCCTTGCCGTCGAAGCGCACGGTGCCCTTCGTCACTTCGTACGTCTCACGCCCCGCCAGCACGCCCGCGAGCGTGCTCTTGCCGGAGCCGTTGGGGCCCATGATGGCGTGCACCTCACCAGCGCCCACCTCCAGGTTGATGCCCTTGAGGATGTCCTTGCCGCCCACGCGGGCATGCAGGTCCTGGATGCTCAACAACGACGCCATCATCCCACGCTCCCTTCCAGACTCACGCCCAAGAGCTTCTGCGCCTCCACGGCGAACTCCATGGGCAGCTCCTTGAAGACCTGCCGGCAGAAGCCGTTCACGATCATCGACACCGCGTCCTCCTGCGAGATGCCGCGCTGCCGGCAGTAGAAGAGCTGGTCCTCGCCAATCTTCGACGTGGACGCTTCGTGCTCCACCTGCGCGGTCGCGTTCTTCACCTCGATGTACGGCAGCGTGTGGGCGCCGCACTCGTCACCCAACAGCAGCGAATCGCACTGCGTGTAGTTGCGTGCGTTCGCCGCGCTCTTGAGCACCTTCACCAGGCCCCGGTACGTGTTCTGCCCGCGGCCGGCGGAGATGCCCTTGGACACGATGGTGGACCGGGTGTTCTTCCCGATGTGCACCATCTTCGTGCCCGTGTCCGCCTGCTGCCGGTGGTTGGTGAGCGCCACCGAGTAGAACTCGCCCACCGAGTCATCCCCCTTGAGGATGACGCTGGGGTACTTCCACGTAATCGCCGAGCCCGTCTCCACCTGGGTCCACGAAATCTTGGAGCGCTGGTGCGCGATGCCGCGCTTGGTGACGAAGTTGTAGATGCCGCCGCGCCCCTCCGCGTCGCCCGGGTACCAGTTCTGCACCGTGCTGTACTTGATGGACGCGCCGTCCAGCGCCACCAGCTCCACCACCGCCGCGTGCAGCTGGTTGGTGTCGCGCATGGGCGCGGTGCAGCCCTCCAGGTAGCTCACGGAGGCGCCTTCATCCGCGATGAGCAGCGTGCGCTCGAACTGGCCCGTGTCCGCCGCGTTGATGCGGAAGTACGTGGACAGCTCCATGGGGCACTTCACGCCCTTGGGCACGTAGCAGAACGAGCCGTCGCTGAAGACCGCGGAGTTGAGCGCCGCGAAGAAGTTGTCGGAGAAGGGCACCACCGTGCCCAGGTAGCGCTCCACCAACTCCGGGTGCTCACGCACCGCTTCGGAGAACGAGCAGAAGATGACGCCCGCCTTGTAGAGCTTCTCCCGGAACGTGGTGGCCACCGACACGGAGTCGAACACCGCGTCCACCGCCACGTTCTGCAGGCGCTTCTGCTCCTCCAGCGGGATGCCCAGCTTCTCGTAGGTGCGGAGGATTTCGGGGTCGACCTCCGACAGGCTGTCCTTCTTCGGCTTCTGCTTCGGCGCCGAGTAGTAGCGGATGGCCTGGTAGTCGATGGGGTTGTACTTCACCGCCTGCCACGACGGCTCCTTCAGCGTGAGCCAGTGGCGGTACGCCTTCAGGCGCCACTCCAGCATGAAGGCCGGCTCGTTCTTCTTCGCGGACAGGACGCGGATGACGTCCTCGTCCAGGCCGGGCGGCAGCGTGTCCGACTCCACCTGGGTGACGAAGCCCGCCTGGTAGCCCTTGCGGGTGAGTTCCTGGATGGTTTCGGTGGTGCTCATGAGCGGACTCCCGTGACGGAAGCGGGAGCGCTGATGGACGCCGGCAGGCCCAGGCCCACCAGCCGCTCCGGCATGCGGGGCGCGGGCGCGCGCAGGTCCGCGAGCGTCAGCTTCCCCAGCGCTTCCTGGATGGCTTGGTTGATGAGGCGCCAGTGGCCTCGCACCTGGCAGACGGATTCCAGCTCGCAGGGGCCCGCGGGCTTGCCCTGGTGCTGGCCACACTCCGTGAGGGACACCGGCCCCTCCAGCGCGGACACCAGCTCCGCCAGCGAGATGGCCTCCGCCGGACGCGCCAGGCCGTAGCCGCCATTCGCCCCCCGGTGCGACACCACCAGACCCGCCTGCAACAGGCCCTTCAGGACCTTGCTCGCGGACGGAAGGGCGACATGCGTGCGCGCCGCCAGCTCTCGCGTGGTGCGGGTTTCCCCGTCCGCGCGCGCCAGCTCGGTCATCAGCACGATGCCGTAGTCGGTCATCTTGCTCATCCGGAGCATGTAGGGGTGTCTCCTGTGGCTGTCCGCGGGCCCGATGCCCGCGACGGCCTCTTATGTAATGTGGACCTGTTCAGTCCACATTCAAATCCAGAGCGCTTCCCTGCCCGTTACGTCGGGTGCGGGTTCGCCGCACTCCACCGGGCAAGCTAGGGTGGAGCCGTCCGCTTTTTGAGTCCGACTCCCCCAAGGCGCCCCACCGAGGAGCCCACCGATGCGCCGTTCCCTCCCCCTCCTGCTCACCGCGCTGGCCCTGGCCCTGGTGGGTTGTGAGAAGAAGTCCGCCCCGGCCCCCGCGCCCGCGCCCGCCACGCAAGAGGGTGGCGCCACGGCCGCTCCGCCGGGACCTCCGCCGGCGGGCAGCATCCTCATTGGCGAGGTGGGCAGCCTCACCGGCTCCGAGGCCACCTTCGGCATCTCCGCGCGCAACGGCATCGACCTGGCGCTGCAGGAGGCCAACGCCGCGGGCGGCGTGCGCGGCCAGAAGCTGGTGGTGCGCGTCTACGACAGCCAGGGCCGGCCGGAGGAAGGCGCCCAGGCCGCCACGCGCCTCATCGCGCAGGACAAGGTGGTGGCGCTGCTGGGTGAAGCCGCGTCGTCCGTGTCCATGGCCATGGCGGACAAGGCGCAGGCGGGGAAGGTGCCCATGATTACGCCCACCTCCACCAGCCCGGAGGTGACGAAGAAGGGCGACTACATCTTCCGCGTCTGCTTCATCGACCCGTTCCAGGGCCTGGTGATGGCGAAGTTCGCGCGGGAGAACCTGAAGCTGTCCAAGGTCGCGGTGCTCACCGACAACAAGAGCGCCTTCTCCGTGGGGCTGGCGGAGGTCTTCAACCAGAAGTTCAAGGAGTTCGGCGGCACCATCGTCGGCAACGAGAGCTACTCCAAGGGCGACACGGACTTCCGCGCGCAGCTCACGTCCATCAAGAACCTGAAGCCGGAGGCGGTGTTCGTCCCGGGCTACTACACGGACGTGGGCATCATCGCGAGGCAGGCGCGCGAGGTGGGCCTGCGCGTGCCGCTGCTGGGCGGTGACGGCTGGGACTCCGACAAGCTGTACGAGCTGGGCGGCTCCGCGCTGGAGGGCAGCTACTTCTCCAACCACTACTCGCCGGACAACCCGGACCCCGTCGTGCAGAACTTCCTGAAGACGTACAAGGCCGCTTACGGAGCCGTGCCGGACAGCGTGGCGGTGCTGGCGTACGACGCCGCGCGCCTGCTGGTGGATGCCATGAAGCGCGCGCCGGACACCTCCGGGCCCGCGCTGCGCGACGCCATCGCGGCCACGAAGGACTTCCCGGGCGTGGCGGGCACCATCAACCTGGACGCCAACCGCGACGCTGTGAAGCAGGCCGTGGTGATGAAGGTGGAGGGCGGCAAGGCGGTGTTCGTCACCACCGTGAAGCCCTGAGCCGCTTCCGGCCGCCCGTCCCCGGCGTCAGGGGATGGGCGACTGGATGATGTAGTAGATGGACTGGAAGTAGGTGTTGAGGGCCCGCAGCAACTGGACGAGGAACGGCCAGCTCATCACCGTGAAGCCGAAGAACGCCGCCGTGATGACGCCGTACTCCGACATGGCCTGGCCGCGCTGGAGGGCCTGCTTCAGGCTAGTGCGCGTCTTCTTCACCGGGCGCCTCCATCGTCGTGCTGCCACCACCGCCCTTCTTGCCGGTGCGGCACTGGTTCATGCACTTGTCGCGCGCCTGGCCGGCGACCTTCATGCAGTAGGGGACCGCGTTCTTCGCCTTCTCCTTGCACACCTTCTCGAACTTCGCCTTGTCGTCCGCGCAGCGGCGCTCACAGCTGGCGCCAGCGAAGGCCTGCGGGGCCCACAGCAACGCGCCCACGCTCAGGGACAGGGCCAGGACCGGGTTCTTGAAACGCTTCATCGCTCGTCACTCTCTCCGCGCCGGGTTCACGGCGCGGCCTGGGCCCGCATCAGGGACAGGTGGAAGTCCACCGACTGCTGCGCGGTGGGTTGCCTCAAGGTGGCCTGTCCGCGCAGCCCCGTGCGCGTCAGGCTCAGCTGGGTCTCCTGGAAGCCCTGCTCCTCACGGGCCTCCGTCACGCTCCAGCCCTGGTCGCGCAGCTGCGCGCGGTAGGCCTGCTCCGCTTCGGAGAGCGTGGTGTCAGGCACCCGGCCCGACACGGTGATGCTGGTGGCGCCCTCCATCCGCAGGGACAGGGACGCCACGTCCTGAAGGCCCCGGGGCACCGGGATGCCCGAGGGCACCCGGCCGGCGCGCTCCAGGTAGTTGCGCATGCGCGCCGAGGAGACGAAGACCAGGGTTTCGCCCCCCTGGTGCAGCGTGGACATCAGCCGCACCTCGTCATCCTTCGGGACCCAGTAGCCCACGTAGCCGGCGTTGTCGTTGAAGCGCACGCCCACGACGGGCAGGCCCTCGTCCAAGATGACCTTGCGGTAGTGCTGCAGCACCTGGTCCGACGAGTCCTGCGTGGAGAACCACGCCACCGCGATGGGCGTGTCCGGCCCCAGGTAGTCCGCGGCCAGCGCCTCCGGGCGTCCGGCCTTGGGATAGGGCGGGAAGTACGTCAGCGTGCGGGCCAGGACGGCCTCGTCCCGCTTGGAGCGCGTGGGGCCGCTCTGCGCCGCCGTCGCCTCCTGGTCCAGTTCGTCCGCGGCGGCCTCCGCCCGCTCCAGCTCCGAGCGGGCGCCCCCGTAGCGCGCCTCCTCCATGCCCATGCCGATGAGGACGCCCGCCACCGCCACCGTCACCAGCACCGACGCGGTGCGAAAGGCGGGATGCGCGGTCAGCGCCTTCAGCACGACTCCGGATCCTTGCACCCCATGTACCACTCACCCCGCTGCCCGTGCTTATAGGTGTTCTGGTTCTTGTCGTTGTCCCAGTCACGCCACTCCTGGTTGAAGTAGCGGGTGCTGCCCTCCTGGTCCACGGTGTTGGCCGGGGTCTGCATGTTGGCCAGGTGCGGGTGGATGGACACGTACGGGTTGTTGGGCGAGTCCTCGAACATGAAGAGCATGGCGCCGTCCAGCAGGTCCTGCGTCAGCGCGCTGCGGAAGTCCATCATGCTGCTCTTCATGGCCATGGCGCCGGTGACGTTCGAGTACACGTAGTCCACGCGCTCGTAGAACTCACCGCTGGAGTCCGACGGGGAGATGTCCGCGTCCTCCGTCAGCGCCCAGGTGTCGGTGATGATGCTCATGCGCTGTTCCTTGAGGAAGTACGCATTGCCGCCCACGCCGGTGTCGCCCGTGCCCTGCTGCGCGTTCGAGTGGATGTCCCCCTCGCCCTTCCAGTTCTTCTTGGTCAGCGACACGCCCTTGCTGAACTCCGGCAGGAACTCCTCCGGCAGCAGGTAGTTCTCCACCACCGCGCGGGCGGAGCACTCGATGTAGCCGCCGTTGGTGAACTGGCCCTGGTACTGGCCGGCCAGGCCGCCCAGCGACGCCGCGCCGGTGTCCGGCGCCTCGCACGTCACCTGCTTGGCCTTGTCGTTCATCCAGCACACGTGGGCGACGACCGCCAGGTGGTGGTCCAGGTCCTCGCAGTCCGCGTAGTTGCTGCCGGACATGGCGTCCGGCCGGTCGATGCCGGACTCGTGGTCGCAGTAGGTGAGGCGGGCGTTGTGCTGCACGTTGGAGCTGCCGCCCTGGGGGCCGCTGCCACCGCCGCCGCTCTGCTTGAGCGCCTTGGTGTAGTCCTGCGTGGTGAAGTCCCAGATGGTCGTCACCGCGGCCTCCTGGGCATCCAGCGAGTAGCGCAGGAGGTCGTCCAGGAAGAGCGCGTACATGAAGATGGGGATGAGGACGATCATCGAGAGCGCCATCTCCACGGAGGCGGCGCCCCGGACGCGGCGGCTCCGCGGGTGCACGGCGCTCATAGGGCCAGGTCCTTGGCGCCCGCGAGGTCCGCCGCGTCGCTGTTGCCGGCGCGGTTGAGCACGCGCGAGGCTTCCTGCGCGGTGAACGGGTGCAGCTTCACGCGCCAGTAGGGGTTGAAGAGGCCCGGGGCCTCCTTCCAGCCGTTGGGGCCCAGGCGGTGGTAGTAGACGAGCGCCTTGGAGAGCGCCGCGCCCTCGCCGGGCGCCAGCTGCAGCTTTCCGTCGCCCTGGGCGCCGTGCGTGAGCGTGAAGGAGCCGGTGTCGTTGAGCTCCCACGGCGCCTTCTTCGGGTCACCCACGAAGAACTGCTTGGTGACGTAGCTGTAGACGTGCGGCTGGCCCCAGTCCGTGTCCGGGTTGTCGTCCGCGCGGAACTTCATGAAGCAGTTGCCGCTGGCCGTGCAGGACATCAGGTCCTTGGTGTTGATGCCCTTGAACTCGTCGTGCTGGCCGCTGTGGGCGCCGGAGGGCTCATGGCTGCCGCCGTTCTCGCTGCTCTCCACCACGGCCTTGTAGGTGCCCACGCCGAAGCCGTGGCGCCACTGCGACAGGAGGGTGCCGTGCTCGTCCGCGACCACGACCTTGCCCTCGTTGCCGGTGACCTGGCCGGGGCCGTGGATGTTGCTCTTCGTCTGCGCGACCTTGGCCGTGCCCTGGTGGCCCATGATGACGTGCGTGCCCTCACCCGGGATGTCCTTGAGCAGGTCCTTGATGAAGTCGCTTTTGAAGTAGGTGGGCAGCCCGTTCATGATGACGGGCAGGCTGCGGTTGGCGGCCCAGCTGGGGCGCGAGGCGTTGGAGATCTCCGTCATCACCTGGGCGCGGGCCTTGTTGCTGGAGTTGGCGCGCGAGCAGTTCATGCCATCCACCGCGCAGTCGAACTCCTCGCCGTTGAGCCCGCCCACGGACGAGTCGAGCGAGTTGGCGCCGGGGACGTTGTAGTCGGTCAGGTTCGACAGGTTCGCGGACTGTCCACCGCGCACGGCGCTGCGCGCCTTGTTGTGGGCGGACTTCTGCGAGTCATGGATGCTGTTCGCCATCTTGTTCAGGTCTTGGATGACCTTGTTGAACTTGTCCTCCACGTCCTTGACCTTGGAGTCGTAGTCGCTGGCCTTGGAGCTGTAGTCCATGGCGATCATCAGCGCTTCAATCGCGTCGAAGCAGTGCTGGAAGTTGTAGGGCGGGCACTGCGCCACCTCCAGGGCCGCGACGATGAAGAAGCTCATCTGCCCGGCGCGCATCATGTCGCCGGTGGCGCTGGCGGCGGCCATGTACGCGTGCGCGGACGTCATGCCCACGTAGGAGGACGCGATGGCCCGGTTGCTGGCCGCGTAGTAGTTGAGCGCGCGCGCCTCCACGACGCCCATGGAGTAGGCGAGCGCGTCGCTGTGCTGCTGCAGGCTCATCTTCTCCCGCAGGGCGTGGCTCAGGTTGAAGCTCAGCGTCGTCATCAACGCGAGCAGGAGGAACGACAGACACGCGAGCACCAGGGCCTGGCCCCGGTGGCGGCGCTTGGGCCGGGAGGCGGACCTCACGGTTCGAACGGGAAGATGCATTCGTTCTCCTCCGGAAGTTCCTTCTGGGTGAGGTAGATGTTGGAGTGCATCCGCATGATGTACGTGGCGCGGATGGGCAGGATGTAGAGCTTGTTGTCCGCCGCGGAGTCGTACTTGGACATCTTCTTGACGATGAACTCGTCGCGGTCCGAGTCCTTGCCCAGGCGCAAGACGTACGGCAGGTCCCGGCCGCGCGCGATGTTGTAGATGACCATGTCCGCGAACGGGATGGGCATGCGGTAGTTGAACGTCACCTGCACGCTCAGCTTGGTGCGCAGGCTGTCCGCCCAGCCGCCGTCTCCAGAGGCGACCTTCGGATCATCGAAGTCCATCTCCTTGTTGCCGTGGGAGCCGGAGCCCATGTTCCCCTTGAGGGGGCCGCAGATGGTGACCTCCGCGAACTTCAGGCCGGAGGCGTCGTTCATCTTGTTCTTGGAGATGTCCCCGGATTCGAACTTGGACTTGAAGTCACCGGCGCTGGTGATGGGCTTGATGATCTCCGCGCCCCCGCTGGCGGCCGTGCTCACCATGGGCAGCAGCACCGCCAGGGCGGCCTTCTCCATGGTGGGGATGTCCGCGTTGTGCAGGGAGCCGGCGCGCACGGCCTTGTAGGCCGCGTACTTCGTGAGGAGCCGCGCCTGGTGCATCAACCCCAGTTGGAGGATGCCCAGCAGCATGAACACGAACAGGGGCAAGACGATGGCCGTCTCCACCGCCGCCTGGCCTGATTCGTTGCCGCGCCTCATGCTTCGCCCCTGTACTGAAAATACCCCAAGGTGGGAGTCTTCCCGACCCATTGTGCCGTTACCATACCGCCCGTAGGTTCGGCGGGAATCGGCCAAGTGGCCGGGAATGCAGGCCCGCCCACCGGGCTTGCGGACATTATCGGGCCGGCCGGGGCCCTGGGTGCTTGACGCTGTGCGTATGCCATGGTTGGCACGGACATTCGCGTTGAGACGCAGGGAGACGAATCGCATGAACTGGCACGTGGCGAAGCGAATGGGCGTGGTGCTGGCGGTGGCGTTGCTGGCGGCCTGCAGCGATGACGGCGACGGGGGCGGCAAGGCGGACGGCGGTAGCTCCGATGGGGGCACCAACACCGGCAAGTCCCTGGGGCCGGGCCTGGGCCGTTCGAAGGACGACCCGACGGGGCAGGCCTTCGCGCTGCCGGCGGGGCTGACCCTGGAGAACCCCATCGTCGCCTACGTGCCGGAGAACCCCGAGGACTGCGACGACAAGTACTCGGACGAGGCCAATGGCAGCGGCGAGGAGGTGCGGGTGTGCCTCATCTTCAAGAACACCACGAGCTCGCCCATCACCGTGACGCTGCCGCCGGGGCTCATCCTCAAGTCGACCAACGACGACGTGCAGAACGGCATCATCGTGCAGACGATCAGCATCGTGGTGCCGCCGGGTGAGCGCTACTTCGCCCCGATGTTCGCCTACTGCGTCAACCAGGACCGCTCCACGACGGGCCTGGACGACCGGTACGAGCTGGGACCCGCCGTCACGCACAAGGACTTCCAGGAGGTGTTCTCGCTCCTGGCGGGCAAGAAGCTCACGCGTGAAGCCGCCGGTCGCGTCCAGACCGTGGTCCACCACGTGTCCCAAGGCGAGGGGCTGTCCGCCGCCGACCGCGCCACCCTGCAGAGCCTGTAGTCCCGAATCGCGGTCCTTCGTCCGGCGGGCCTTCACCGCCGCCGGGCAATCTCCTGGATGAGCGCAACGTAGCGGCGCTGCTGGGGGTTGAGCTTGAAGGCCTTGCGGAGGGCGTCCTCCGCGAGCGCCCACTGGCCCTCGCCCCGGGCAACGTCGCCCAGGAAGGCCCAGCCCTCTTCCAGGCCGGGCTCCTGGCGCGTCAGCTCCTGGAGCTCCTGGAGCACCAGCCGGCCGTGCGCCTCCGGCTTCATGAGGTAGCGCGCCCAGGCGCGGTGGGCCTGGTACAGAGGCCGGGGGTCGATGTCGCAGGCGTATTCGAAGTACTCGAAGGCGCCCGCGAAGTTGCGCGCCTCCAGGCGCCGCTTGGCCTCGTCGAACTGGGTGGTGGCGTCCAGCAGGTCCGTGCGGATGCGGAACTGCTCCGCGGTGGAGGGCCGGCCGGTGTTGCTGCGCGCCTTCTCCCGGTGCGCCTGCCGGCGCTTCTTCCACAGCGCGTTCTGCTCCGGCTCCGACAGCAAGCCGTAGGCCCGCGCGTACGCGGCGAGCATCCCTTCCGCCTTCTCCTTCAGCTCCGAGGTCTGGAAGCGCAGCGGAGAGAAGCGGTCCGCGGCGGCGAGGAACGCCTTGCGCAGCGCCACCGGCTGCACGTCCTCCGGCACGTCCAACAGCGCGAACGGATCCAGGCCGCGGTGGTTGAGGAACGCGCCCACGAGCGCGTTGCGCGCGGCCTCGTCCTCGTCCGCGAAGGGCGTGCCGGACGGGGCCTGCGCCGGCACGGGCACCGGCGTGGAGACGGGCTCCGGGGCGGGCGCGGCGGCGGGGGCCCGGCGGGCCAGCTCCTCGGCGCGCGCGTCCGCGTCCTCCGCGAAGCCCGCCACGCCCAGCAGGCACAGCGCGTAGAGCCGGCGCAGCACGGAGTCCATCTCGAAGCCGGTGCGCTCCAGCAGCTCGTTGAAGGTGGGCCGCTGGCGCAGGGCCTGGAACAGGCGCGCGTCCTTGGAGGACAGCTTGGGGGCGGACTCCACGCCGGGCATCTGTCCGAAGCGGCGGTCATCCGTGAAGGTGAAGTGCGTGGCGACGGTGTCGAAGGGCAGCTGGGTGGAGACGCCCGTGAGGATGAGCTGCGCGGTGTTGGCGCGCACGGTGGCGTCCGGGTGCTCCACGTCCGCGATGAGGCGGTACTTCGCCTCCGTCCAGCGGAAGCAGTCCAACAGCTTGTGCGCCAGGTTCGCCTGGAGCTGCTTGTAGAGGTCGAAGGGGCTGATGAGCCCCTTCTGCACGAGCAGCCCGCCCAGCTGCATGCCCGAGGACACGCTCTCCGCCAGGGACTTCTGGTAGTCGCCTTCAGTCAGGCGGCCCTTCTCCACCAGGTACTTGCCCAGCGTCTCGTGCAGGAGGTTGGAGTTGCACCCCACCGGCGCGCCGTCCTCGAAGGTGATGCGCTTCTCGCGCTGGCGCACCTTGAGCTCCAGCGTGCAGGTGCGCTCCTCCACCATCAGCGCATGCAAGAGCAGCGGGAAGGGCGTGTCCGCCAGCAGGCCCTCGCGCTGGCGCAACACCTGGGACGGCAGGGGGAACATGCGCGGAAAGCCTACTACTACTCCGCGTCGTCGCCGCCCATGTCGTCCGCGGCGTAGGGCTCATCCTCATAGACGCCGTAGGGGCCGTAGGTGTCGTGAGTGGGCAGGAAGCGGGTCAGGTACGCCCCCACGCCCATGAACACCAGGGCCACGGCGGCGTACGTCAGCGGGCGGGACGGACGGGCGCGGTACGCCCACCAGCGGTCGCGGCGCTTCTGGAAGCGCGGGGCGATGGCGTACTCGCGCCAGGCGGCGTCGCGGGCGTCCTTTGCCTCGATGTCCAGCCCCTCCTTGTCCAGCGCGCGCGACAGGAGCACGCGCCCCTCCACGGAGCCCTGACGCACCTGGAGGAAGCGCTCCAGGGCCTCACGCGCGCCCTTGAAGTCGCCGCGCAGGAGGCGGAAGCGGCCGCGCTCCAGGTCGATGGCGCCCTGGCGGTAGTCGGCGTCCAGGCGCTCGGCCTCGGTGAGCAGCAGCTCGCCCCGGGGCGCGTCGCCCGCGCCCAGGTAGGCCACGCCCAGGAGGTAGAGGGTGTCCACGTCATCGTCGCCCGCGTCCAGGTTGGGGCGCAGCAGGTCCACCGCCTCCTGGTAGCGCTTCTGGCCCACGCGGAGGTCGGCCAGCTCCGCGCGGGCGCGGCGGTCGTGGGTGTTGGTGAGGATGGTGCCCGCGAGGTCTCCCGCGCGCTGCCACCGCTTGAAGGCGCGCATGGGGCTGGGCAGCACCTGCAACGTGAACCGGTCCGCCGCGAACAGCAGCACGGCCAGCAGCCCCAGGGACAGCAGCGGGCTGCCCGTCAGCATGGTGAGGCCCATCCACAAGAACCACTTGGTCAGCACGGTCGAATCGTCCTTCCTGGAACCGCCTACAACAGCCGCGCGCAGATGGCGCTGTGCACGTCCGCCCCCCGCTCCGTCAGGGCCAGCCTGCGGCCATGACGCGTGGCGAAGCCGTGGGCCACCAGCCGCTCCACCTCCGCGCGCCGGGGCTCCACGGGCTGGCCGTATCGCTCACAGACGGCCTCCCAGTCCACCCCCGACACCAGGCGCAGGCCCATGCTCAGCCGCTCGGCGAAGAGCTCCTCGGGGCTCAGGTCCTCGCGGCTCGCCTCCGGGAGCCTCCCCTCCTCCACCGTGCGCAGGTAGGCCTCCGGGCTCCGGAGGTTCACGTAGCGGTGGGGCGTGGGGGACAGCAGCATGCCGGTGGCGCCCACGCCCAGCGCCAGGTACTCGCCGCCGGTCCAGTACAGCGCGTTGTGCCGGGAGCTGAAGCCGGGGCGCGCGTGGTTGGACACCTCGTAGCGGGTGAGGCCGTGCGCGCCGTACACGTCGCGCACCACCTGCGCCATGGCCACCACGTCGTCGTCCTCCGGCAGGAAGAGCTCACCGCGGTCCAGTTGCTTGGACAGCGGCGTGGACTCCGCCAGCACCTCGCGCTCCACCGTCAGCGCGTAGGTGGACAGGTGCTCCGGCTCCAGCGCCACCGCGCGCCGTGCGTCCGCCTCCACCTGCGCGACCGTCTGGCCGTGCACGCCGTAGATGAAGTCCATCGCCACCACCGGGAAATCGGCCTGACGCGCCGCCGCCACCGCGCCCTCCACCATGGCGGCGTCGTGCGCGCGGCCCAGCGCCTTCAGCGTCTGTGGCTGGAAGGACTGTACGCCCAGGGACAGCCGGTTGATGCCCGCGGCGCGGTAGCCGGCGAAGCGCTCCGCGTCCGCGCGCTCCGGGTTGCCCTCCAGCGAGACTTCCAGGCCGGGAGCGAGCGACATGCGCGCGGCGATGCCCTCCAGCACGCGCGCCACGTGGCGGGGGTGCCACAGGGAGGGCGTGCCGCCGCCCAGGAAGAGGGACTCCAGCGGCTTCGTGCGCAGCGACGGGTCCGCGGCGAGGCGCGCGTCCAGCTCCGCCAGCACCGCGTTCGCGTAGCGCTCCTCCGGCACCTGGCGCGCCACCGCCACGGCGAAGTCGCAGTAGGGGCACTTGGCCAGGCAGTACGGGAAGTGCAGGTACAGCCCGAAGCGGGCTGCCTGCATTCCCGTCAATGGGTCCGTGGGCGCGGCGAAGGACATGGAGGTCCAACCTCTACTTCAGGGCCTTCAATTGCGCTTCCAGCCGCGCCACCTTCGCCTTGGTGCTGGCAGCCGATTCGAGCGCTGCCTCGGCCGCCATCAGCTTGCGCTTCATGGAGGCCACGTCCGCCTTGAGCTGGTCGCGCTCCGCCGCCAGGTCCGCGGGCCCGTCCGCGCCGGCGGCAGGGGCCGCCGCGAGCTTCGCTTCGAGCGCCTGACGGGCCGCCTGCTCCGCCTTGAGCGAAGCGCTGACCTGGGCGAGCCGGGCTTCCAGCGAGGCCTTCTCCGACTGCCGCGCGTCGCCCGCCTGGGCCTGCGATTGGGACTCGCCGAGCTTCGCTTCCAGCGCGGCCCGCTCCACGTGCTCCGCTTCGAGCGCGGCGCGAGCCTCCTCGAGTTGCGACTCCAGCGCCGCCTTCACGCCCTGCTCCTCCAGCAGCGTGACGTCGGACTGCGCTAGCTTCGCCTCCAGCAGCGCCTTCGCGTTCTGCTCCGACGTGAGCTTCGCTTCGAGCGCGGCCTTCGCCGCGTCCAGGTCCTTCACGCGGGCCGCCTGCGCTTCGGCGACGCGCCGCTTGGACTCGGAGGCTTCCAGCGCGCCCTCCACCATCTTCACGCGCTGCTGGAGCCGGTCCACCTTGTCCGCTTCCGCGCGGGCCGCCTCCAGCTGCTCGCCGAGGGAGACCAGCTCATCGCGCTGGCCGTCATGTCCCGCGCTCAGCGCCTCGGCGCGGCCCTCGGCCTCGGCGGCCTGCACCCGGGCGTCCGCGATCTCGGCTTCCACCGCCTCACGGCGGGCGCGCTCCAGCGACAGCTCCTCCTGGACCTTGGCGACCAGGGCCTGCTGGCGCTGCACTTCCGCCTCGCGCTGGCCCGCGGCCGTCTCCAGCATGGACACGCGCGCGGAGTAACCCACGCGCTCCGCCTGCGTGGTGGCGAGCTTGCGCTCCACGGCGGCCAGCTGCTGCTGGTGCGCCTCACGCTCGGTCTGCGAGGCCGTGGACTGGGCGGTGAGCTCCGCCAGCTGGGCCTCCAACGCCGCCGCCTTCGCCTCGGCCTCGTGGACCCGGACCTCGGCCTCGTGCACCGCTTCGCCGAGCGCCGCCGCGTCCGACTCCATCCGGTCGCGCAGCGAGACCTGTTCGACCTCCGCGGCCTCCAACACCTCGCGCAGGGAGGCCAGCTCCGACTCGGTCATGCGCGCGCGGACCTCCGCGGCCTCGACCTCCGAGCGCGCGGCTTCACGCGCCTGGGCGACCTCCGCCTCCAGCTCGCGCACGCGCGCCTGGACCCGGGCGGCCTCCGCGGCGCGGCCCTCCAGGGCACTTCTGAGCGAGGGCAGCTCCGCGGCCTCCACCGTGCGCGCGGTGAGCGCGGCGCGCAGGCCCACCGCGTCCGCGTCCTTCAGCGCGAGCGCGCGCTCCAGCTCCGTCACCTGCGTCTGGAGCGTCTTGAGCCCGTCCTCCACCACCGCGAGCTGCCGGCGCGCGGCGTCCCGCTCGCCCTCCATCCCCTTCGCGTGGGTTTGCGCCTCCTCCAGCGAGCTGCGCGACCAGTCGCTTTCGCTCTCCAGGGCACCCATGGCGCCCTTCGCCTCCGAGAGCGCCGTCTCCAGCTGGCTGATGTTGAGCGCCTGCGCGTCGCGCTCGGTGGTCAGCCGCTCCACGTCCGCGAGCAGCGACTGGTACTGCTCCTGGACCGCCTCCAGCGCGCCCTGCGCCTCGGACTTGCCGGAGGCCAGCTCCGCCATGCGGTCCTGCGCGAGCCCCAGCGCCTCCTTCGCGCCGACCAGCTCCTCCGCCATCGACCCGCGCGACTCGCGCTCCGCGTGGAGCTCCTCCGTCAGCCGGGGGACCTCCGACTCCACCTCCGCCAGCGCGCGCGTGAGGTCCTTGCGGTCCGCCTCCGACGCGGCGAGCTCCGCCTCCAGCGAGGCGACCTTCGCCTGGGCCAACTTCAGCCGCTGCTCGTCCTGAGCCGACGGCGCCGGAGCCCCGCCGCCGCCTTCCTTGCGCGCCTTCTCAAGCGAGGCCTTGAGCTGGGTGACTTCGCCTTCGCGCTCGGCGTACAGCGCGCGCGCCCGGGCCAGGGTCTCCGTCTTCTGCTTCAGGATGCCCCGGAAGAACTCCAGCTTGTCCTCCGGCGAGCCCCCCATGGGCAGCCGGGGCTCGGCGGGCTCCGCGAACGGGTCCCCCTTGCCGGGGCTGCGCGCCGCGGCCGCCGGGGACGGAGGCGTGGTCGTGGGCAACCCTCCACCCCCGATGGGCGCGGGGTTCGTGGGCACCCGGGCTGCGGGCGCGGCGGCAGGGGCCGCGGGCAAGCCTACGGC
>NZ_RAWP01000127.1:0-25485 GCF_003668935.1 Corallococcus sp. AB032C
GCAGGGCGGGCTGCTCCATTCTGGAGCGCTCCGGATGGGGCGGGCGGTCCAATCCGGAGCGGCCCCGCGCCGTGGGGGATTCCTGGTAGACCCCGGGGCCATGCCAACGATTGCGTTCTGCACCATCAAGGGTGGCGTCGGGAAGACGACCTTGTGTTCGCACGTGGCGGCGGCGCTGGCGGACGCGGGGCGCCGGGTGCTGCTGTTGGACCTGGATCCGCAGGCGCATGCGTCGCTGGTGCTGGGCCTGGAGACGCGTGAAGGCCCGTGCGTGGCGGATGCGTTCGGGCCTCGGCCGAAGCACAAGTTGGATGAGATCGTGGTGGCGTCGCCGAAGCGGCAGGGGTTGTTCATCGCGCCGGGGGCGCCGCGCATGGCGGCGCTGGAGCGCGAGTTGTTCGGCTGGGGTCACCGGCTCCAGGCGATTCCGCGCGCGCTGAAGACGCTGTCGTGGACGCCGGACGTCATCATCGTGGACACGCCGCCGAGCATCGGAGCATTCACGGAGGCTGTGTTGTGCTTCGCGGACGTGGTGGTGGCGCCGGTGCCCACGGGCGCGTTCGCGCTGCAGGGCCTGGGCGAGATTGAAACCGCGTGGCGCGACGTGCGCGAGCAGGGCGGCCAGTTGGTGGCCGCGGTGAACCTTTGGGATCGGCGCACGCCCGCGACCAACGAGGCGATGGAGGAGGCGCTGAAGGACGTGACGGTGCCGGTGCTGAAGGCACGCATCCCGCGCTCGGAGTCCATCAACCAGGCGGGCCTGGGCTACGAGGTGGTGTTCGACGTGAGCCCGAACGCGGCGGGCGCGGAGGAGCTGCGCGCCATGTCCCGCGAGTTGGCGAAGCTCGCGGGCCTGCGCTGACGCATCAATCCAGTTGTCCGATGGTGCCCGTCCGCAGGGGCCCGGCGCGCCGGTAGGTGAGCAGCGCCACCCCATTGGGCGTGATTCGGGACGCGGCCAGTTGCAGCATGCGAGGCTGCGTTCCCGCTCCGAAGAGGCGCCGGCCGCTGCCCAGCGTCACGAACTCCGTCACCGTCAGTTCCATCGTCGCATCCGTCCCTTCCGGGCAGTCCCATTGCCCGTCCAAATTGGCGACGAATGGGCCACGTGCGGATCGACATGCCTGTTCGGGCGGGTGCCACCGGTGGGGCAGGCATGCGCTGGCTCAGGGAGCGGGTAGACCCGGGGCCAGCGCCGAGCGCACGTTGGCGTCGGTGAAGGTCGTGCCCCAGACGGCGTTGATCTCCTGGGCGATAAAGGTGGCGCCCGGCTGGAGCGTTCCCAGAGAGGGTTCGAACATCAGCACGCGCGGATCGGTGAGCTCCAGCAGGCGGGGCACCACGTCGCTCACGTCGCGGCCCTGCTCCTGGGCGGCGCGCACGCCCTGCAGCCACGTGCGCACGGTGCCCTGTGCGTGGGGGACGTAGAGGGGTTGCTCCGCCGCGCCCAGCGTCACGAAGAGGTGCCCCAGGCTCAGCGTGATGACGACGCCGCCGTGCGCGCTGAGCAGCGGTCCGTGGTCCGGCGGCAGGGTGTTCCAGTCCACGGCCGGGAGGTTCTGGAAGTACATGGGAGTGAAACGCTGCGGGGCCTGGGCGACGAGCGCGCGCGTGTGCTCCACGGGGATGAGCGTGTCCCAATCGTCGTGGAGGATGAGGAACGGCGTCTGGACGGTGCTGGCCAGGTGGGCGGAGTTCCAGCGCGTGTAGTCCGTGCCGGGGGTGACGGGGTCGCCGCCGGTGGTGGCGTAGATGCGGCGGAAGTAGGGCTCGAAGAACTGCTGGTAGCGCGAGCGCATGGCCGGGTCGCTCACGCGCGCCGGCACCCATCGACTCACGTAGTCCACCTCCGCCGCGAAGTCGGACAGCGGGGACAGGGCGACGCCCACGGCGGGCACCACGGTGGAGGGGGCGTCCGCCGCGGCGTAGAGCGCCTCGTAGCCGCCCCAGGAGCCGCCGAAGATGCCGATGCGGCGGGTGTCCACGTTGGGGGCCTGGGCCAGGAAGCGCATGCCCGCGTTCATGTCGTCGCGGTCATTCTGGAGGTCTCCGCCCGCGTAGAAGCGGCCGAAGACGGCGAGCACGCCGAAGTCATGGAACAGGTGGATGAAGGCCTCGCCCGCGATGAGCTCCGGCGTGGTGGGCGTGAACGCGATGGGGGACGAGCCCGGCCCGTAGTGTGGCTCGCTGTCGTCCGGGTGGATGCCGGCGCCGCGCGTGGCCCACTTCGCGTCCACGGCCTCGCCGGTCCAGGCGATGCCGTCGTAGGGCTTGGTGAGCACCACCGTGGGGGACACGCCGGGCTTCCGGGGTGGGAACCACTGCGCATAGGTGGCGGCGCGGCCGGGCACCTCCAGCTTGAGCAACTGGTAGGGCCACGTCTGACCCGCGGCGTTGAGCTCCCCGGCGCCAAGCTGCGTCACCTGGACCGTGCCCGGATCCGTAGGCGTCTCTTCCGGGATCTGGCAGGCGTTGGTGGACGGGCTGGGGTTGCTGCAGCACGCGGTGGGGAGGGTGCCCAGGAGGGAAAGGGCCAGGAGCGTGGTCGGGAGGAAGCGCATGCCCCAGCAGACACCGCGGCGCGGAATTTCTGAAAGCGTCCCCGTCCTTTCCGGACGAGGATGGCGGCACATGGACTACCAGGCGGTGTTGTCGGAGGTCTGGGACGCGGTGCGGCCGGTAGTGGGTCAGGGCCGCGTCGCGACGTACATCCCGGCGTTGGCGGCGGTGGACCCGGGCCGCTTCGGCATGGCGCTCGCGACGGTGGAGGGGGACGTGTACGGCGTGGGGGACTGGCGCGAGCCGTTCTCCATCCAGAGCATCTCCAAGGTGTTCACGCTGGCGCTCGCGCTGTCGAGGGACGGGGACGCGCTGTGGAAGCGCGTGGGCAAGGAGCCGTCGGGCAATCCGTTCAACTCGCTGGTGCAGCTGGAGTACGAGCAGGGCATCCCGCGCAACCCGTTCATCAATGCGGGGGCGCTGGTCATCACGGACCGGTTGCAGCGGCTGACCGGGGATGCGCGCGGCACGCTGCGGGACTTCCTCCGCGCGGAGAGCGGCAACCCGTCCGTGGACTTCGATCCAATCATCGCGGCCTCGGAGGCGGATCACGGCCACCGCAACCGAGCGCTGGCCCACTTCATGGCGAGCTACGGCAACATGGAGAGCGCCGTCCCGGAGGTGCTGGAGCACTACTTCTGGCAGTGCTCGCTGGCGATGAGCTGCGCGGACCTGGCCCGGGCCTGTGGTTTCCTCGCCCGGCATGGGCAGCGCGCGGACGGGTCAAGGCTGCTCACGCGCAGCCAGGCCAAGCAGGTCAACGCGGTGATGCTCACCTGCGGCACGTACGACGCGGCGGGGGAGTTCGCCTACCGCGTGGGGCTGCCGGGCAAGAGCGGCGTGGGCGGGGGCATCATCGCCGTCATCCCGAACCGCTGTGGCCTGTGCGTGTGGAGCCCCGGGTTGGATGCGCGGGGCAACTCGGTGGCGGGCGTGGATGCGCTGGACCGATTCACGACGCTGACCGGCCTGTCCATCTTCTAAAGACCGTGGCGTCGGGGTTACTGGCCCTGTTCTTCGAGGGCCTTCAGCCAATAGGACTTCCCACCGGACGTCAGCGCACCCGCCAGGAACTCCGCGAACGAGTGGGCGATGACCGGGCAGTAGTAGGGGTCCGGGAATCCCTCGCGGTAGCCGTCGCGGAGCGGATAGCGCCCATGTGTCTGTTGCCCCACGTCCAGGAGCGCAAAGTTGCTGTCCTGGAGTTGGCACACCGCATACCAGTCCGATGGACCCGCTGCGTCCGTATCGGCTTGGGACATGACGACCCGTGCGCGCCGCACCTCGGCGAGCGGCAGAATGGAGTAGGGCGCGTTGGAGCCGCGGAACAGCCTGGCTCCATCGAAGCGCGTGTAGAAGGCGCGCAGGTCCGGATCCAGGCGCCAGCCCATTCGAAGTTCGAACGCATCGACTGCCGCTGCCGTCGCGGGCGGATGTGGGAAGTGCTGGGCGGCCACGGCGTCGAGGAGTTCGGTCATCGTCGGCATGTGGCTACTCTCCGTAGGGATGGCTGACCCCGACGCTCGTCCACGGGGGTTGTCCTGCGTAGCACTGGTTGTAGACCTGATTCAGGCCAGAATGGAGGTCGGCCGGATAGGGGATGATGTTGTCCCAGTCGGTAGGGTTGCCACCGTGCTTGAGGTCGCGGATGTGGTGGGCCGGGTAGTTGTTCCCACTGGCGTCAGTCGGCCACTGGCCGAACTTCTCCGCCCATCGATCACGGAATCCATCTCGGATGGACTCCCACCGTCCCCGTGCTGTCGCGTTCTGGCTGACGCTCAGTGCTGGGTAGTTACAGCAACAGTTGGCGATACCGAACCTGCTCCCCGCTCTGAACATGTTGCCGTCGAAGTCCATCTTCACGTCCGCGATCCAGACGCAGCCTTGGAGCGCAAATCCCTCCCCGGTGCATTTGTCGCGGCAGTAGTTCATAAGCTGCGGACTGCACTGCCACGGGCCGTAGAAGATGTTCGTCCTGAACTGCCCACCGCCTGGGACCATGACCTGCGGCCCCACCCATCTGCGCACACCAACCGCCGAACCCATGGCGCCTTCAGTGCATGCGGACAAGGACAGCGCTCCGGTCAGCAGCGCAGCAACGCGGCGCCGTGAGGCATTGATCGTGTTTGTCATGCTGAGCACGGTATCGGTCGGCACCGACACGCCTGCCCTCAGAGGCCGTGGCTTCAGCGCAGTCCGTCCAACAACGTGGCCAGCTTCTGGGGCTGGGACGCGAAGGGCGAGTGTGACGTGTCCAGTGTGTCCACGGTGAAGGCGTTGCCGGGTGTGAAGGCGTCCGCCTCGCGGATCATCAGGTCCTGGAGCGCGGGGACCAGGGCGCGGTCCTGGGCGCAGCGCAGGTAGCTGCGTGGGATGCGGCCCCAGCGCTCCTTGGTTGCGCCGACCTTGCCTATCCACAGGGACACCGGGATGTCGGGCGTGAGCGTGAGCGCGAAGGGCAGGAAGGCTGCTTCGTCCACGTCATGGTAGAAGCCCGCGCGCAGGGCCTCCCGGTACGCCGCATCACCGCGCGGATTGATCCGCACCGCGCCCAACTTCGCGGCGTCGCCAATGAAGAGTGACGCGCTGTACGGCGTGTGAGCCTCGGGCAGGGCGCCGTAGCCACTGGCGCTCTGGAGGCGCAGCGGGACGTAGGCGCTCAGGTACACCAGCCGGCCAATGAGGTGCGGGGCCTTCTCCGCCGCGCGGGTGATGACAGTGCCACCCGCGCTGTGGCCCACGAGCACGGGCTTTGCGCCGCCCTGGAGCTTCTCCATCGCGGCGACCACCGCGTCCGCGCAGTCGTCCAGCGTGACGTCGGCCAGGGGCGAGCGCTCCTCCTTGAAGCGCGCCGCGTCGCCCGTGAGATAGGACGCGGGGAAGCGCGCGTTGAGTCCGTGGCCGGGCAGGTCGATGGCCACGACCTGGTGTCCCTTCGAGGTGAGCGCCTCCGCGACACGCGTCCAGTGCAGGGCGTTGTGCCACGCGCCGTGGACCAGGAGGAACGTCCGGGGCCTGCGGGGTGCCTTCGCGGGCGTGGCCGCGAGCCCGAGGCCTGGCAACAGCCCCGTGCCCACGAGGGCTGTCTTCATCACGTCACGACGGTTCATGGGGGACTCCTTCGTTGGGGGGAAGCAGGGCCATGAGCCGCTCGCGCAGGCGGGCGAGGTCGAAGAGCTGCCGCTCCACCTCCGCCAGGCGCTCCCGGTGGGCGGCGAGCGCGTCCGGGCAGATGGC
This sequence comes from Corallococcus sp. AB032C, assembly GCF_003668935.1. Lineage (NCBI taxonomy): Bacteria > Pseudomonadati > Myxococcota > Myxococcia > Myxococcales > Myxococcaceae > Corallococcus > Corallococcus sp. AB032C. The sequence goes on from NZ_RAWP01000127.1 coordinate 5,797, forward strand.
GTCCGTGACCTGCCGGAGCATGCACGGCGGGAAGGTGACGATCTCCTCCAGGGAGAAGCCCAGGCGGATCATCCGCGCCACCTGCATGACCTGGGGGACGGCGACCTCGTCGAAGTCGCGGTAGCCGTTGTCGCGGCGGTGGGAAGCGACGAGCCCCGCCTTGTCGTAGTGGCGGATGGACCGCGCACTGCTGCCCGTGCGCCGGGCGAGTTCTCCGATGTTCATCCTGCGCTCCTGTACCCGGATGCCAGGACCCCCAACATCCATGGGGCCCCTCCTGGCCGACCTGGTTCAAAACCTGTCCTACTGTCGGACAGGTTTCCGCGGTCCACTCCCGGCGGGCAGACCCGGTCGGGTTCTTTCCTTCTCATTCCTGAAGACTCCATGGCCGAGAGCTTCGGGCCTGACACTGGTGTCAAGGTCAAGACCCCGGCGGGGGAATGTGACCGTGATGTCCCCACGGGATGTCCGACCGCGATCTACGGTGCGCCGCGTGAGCCCGTCTTCGCCCGTGCCCCGTCCGCGTCCCGCGCTTCTCACGCTTGCCTACCTGGCCTTCGTCAGCCTGGGGTTGCCGGACGCGGTGCTGGGGGTCGCGTGGCCGTCACTGCGCAGCACGTTCGGCCTGTCGCAGGCGACGATGGGCGCCATCCTGGGGACGGCCGCGGTCGCGTACTTCATCTCCGGGTTGCTCGCGGGCCGGCTGATGCGCGCGATGAACCTGGGGCTGCTGCTGGCGCTGAGCACCGGTTCGGTGGCGCTGGGGCTCACGGGCTACGCGACCGTGCCCCTGTTCGTGTTGTTCCTGGCCGCCGCCTGCTTCATCGGCTTCGGTTCGGGCGCCATCGACTCCGCGCTCAACAACTACGCGGCCCAGAACTTCGGTCCCAAGCACATGAGCTGGCTGCACGCGGCCTACAGCGTGGGCGCAGCGATGGGGCCAGTGTTGATGACCGCGCTGCTCGCTCGGGGCGCGGGTTGGAGGACCGGCTATGCGGTCCTCGCCGTGGTGCTGGGGACGCTGGCGCTGACGTTCCTGTTGATGCGCCGGTTGTGGGACGCACAGGTGGCGGCGCCCGGTGAGGAGCCTCGCGCGGAGGTGCCCACCGCGTCCGCCATGGAGGCCGTGCGCCGGCCCCGCGTGTGGCTGCAGATCTTCACGTTCTTCTTCTACACGGGCGTGGAGGTGACGGCGGGTCAGTGGAGCTTCACCGTGCTCACTGAAGGCCGGGGCCTGCACACCGCCGCGGCGGGCACCTGCGTGAGCATCTACTGGGGCTGCCTGCTGGTGGGGCGCGTGCTGTCAGGCTTCGTCGTCGAACACATCGGACCGGTGCGGATGCTGCGCGCGAGCACGGTGCTGGCGGTGGTGGGCACGGCCCTGTTCGCGATTCCCGCTGTGCCGCCCGCACTGGGGCTCGCGTTGCTGGGTTTGGCGCTGGCGCCCATCTTCCCGGCCCTGATGTCGGTGACGCCGCGCCGCGTGGGCCTGGATGTCTCCGCGCACGCGGTGGGCTTCCAGGTCAGCGCGGCGACGGCGGGCGTGGCCGCGCTGCCCAGCCTCGCGGGTGTCATGGCGGAGCGATGGGGCCTTCAGGTCATCGCTCCGTACATGCTCGGGGTGGCCGTGGTGCTGGCCCTGCTGCACGGCGTGCTGTCCGCCGTGGCGGACCGTCCCCAACTCTCCCGCTGAGCGCGGACCTCAGCTCCCGTCCGGAAGCTCCGCGCTGCGCAGTGTCTTCGGTCCCTGATCCGTCCACTGCGACAGCCGCAGCGTCGCGCCTCGCGCCGAGGCGTGCGGCTCCACCTCCACGAACGTGAAGCGCTGCTCCAGCTTCGCGTGCTTCTGCTTCGCCGGGTCCAGCGACGGATTGACCTGGAGCTCCGCGAGGTATTCGCCCCATTCCTCGTCGGAGGCTTCCGGCGCGGGGAGCCGCAGGAGGGAGATCCACGTGCCGGTGTTGGCGTAGAGGGGGCCGTTGCCCTCGTGCCAGCGGGCCGCGTGCGTGTGGCCCATCACCACCGCCTGCGGGTTGTACTTCTTGCCCAGCCGCGCGGTCTCCGCGAGCTCGTCCTTGCCGGGCTCCAGGGCGAAGTAGTCCGTGCCGGTCCTGCCAGCGACCGCGCGGTGCAGGCGTGCGTAGAACGCGAACCCCGCCTTGGCCAGCTTCAGCCGGGCACGGCCCAGCGCCTCCGGATTGTCGAAGGCGTTGAGCTTCTCCGGGTCGAGCACCGACAGCAGGGCGTCCACCTCGTCGTCCCTCAGGTCCACTCGCGCCAGGCTGCGCGCCAGGTGCACGTCCGCGTCCGACCCGCCCACCGCGTCCATCGGCTCGAGCGCGAAGGCCGGCGCGAGGCCCCGGTTTTCCAGCAGACGCCGGATGAGCGTGAGCGTCCCCGCGTTGAACAGGACCCTGAGCGCGTCGGGCTTCACGCCGAGCGCCACCATCACCGCGCCCTCGAAGTCCGGCTTGAGCAGGTCCATGTACCGCATGCGGTGCTGGTGCTTGAGCGGGTTGAGCAGCGTCTTCACCAGCACGGAGCCCGGCGGATAGCGGAAGCGGTTCGCCCGCTCCGGCGACAGGAGCGAGTCGTAGTCGATGCGGTTCGCCACGTCGGTGTGCTCGCCGTGCGTCACCAGCACGCGCGAACCGCCGACCTCCAGCTGAAGGGGCGCGGTGCCGTCCCGGAACTCCAGCCGCGACGCGATGTCCTTGGGCTGGCCCATCGCGGAGCGGATCACCTCCTGGACGTCCGGAAGCGCCAGCTCCAGGTCGTGGTTGCCCACCACCATCGTCGCCCGGCCCCCCGCGGCCAGCACCCGCCCGAGCGCCTTCAACGCGGGCGCGGTCACAGCGGACGTCACCAGCGCGCGGGCCTGCTCCAGCGTCCGCTTCGGGTCCACCGCCAACGGATCATCGTTGAGCAGGAAGTCGAAGCTGTCCCCGTTGAGGACGACGTGGGTGGGCGTGCGGGTGAAGGAGTCGAAGAGGGCGGGTAGCTCGGCGGCACCCGCGAAGATGTCGTAGGGGCCACCGTTGCCGAGGTGGAGGTCGCTGAGAATGAGCGTTCGCATGCGTCGATGCTCCTTTCAGGGAAGCGCCTGCAGGTCGTTGTGCCGGATGCTCACGGCGGGATCGCCGAGCACCACGTAGTTGCGAGCGTCGTTGCGTTCGATCCACCGGTGCAGCAGCTCGCGAGGCTGGAGCTTGCCGTTGGACGTGTTGGCATCCAGGTGCGTCAACAGGATGTTGTTGGCGGCGGAGAACCGGTCGCGGAAGTCGCGCAGCGCGTGACCCACCGTCATGCCCGCCATGATCTTCCAGAGCGTGTTGCGGAACGGGTGGATGGTCGTCTGGGTCATCTGCAGGGGCTTGATGGAAAAGCCCCAGGCCCGCTCCACGTGGCCAATCACCGCCAGCGCGCCGCCGTTGGGATGGGCCAGCAGCCGACGGGGCAGGGCCGCGATGAAGGGAGCACTCGCGAGCGCGTCGCCGCTGCGTGAGGCATGGAGCGGGAACTCGTCGTGCGCGGGCGTGCCCATGCCGAAGCAGGCGAAGAAGAACGCCACCAGGCCATGGAGCCGCGCGTCGTCCTGGATGTCGGACGCCGCGACGTAGTGGGCGGGAGCCATCGCCCCAAAGCCCATCCAGTCCTGACTCAGCAGGGCGCCCTGCTTCGCGAGCTGGAGCGGATCATTCGCCTTGAAGCCCACCCCATGGGACGCGGTGAAGAGCACCGCTGGGCGCTCCGCCCGGCCATGGAGCGCGGCCAGCAACCATTCGCGAGTCGCGTCGTCCTCGATGGCGTCACGGCTGGCGAAGCGGGTCTTCGCCGCGACCGTCTTTGTCAGCTGGGGAGGCTGATCCAGCGGCGCACCGCGGGCAAGCGGCGCAATGAGGTTGTCCGCGCTGAGCTCCGTGGACCGGTCCCCAGGGTGCTTGGGTCCCCACCAGCTCACCTGCCGGTGATTGGGTACGGAAGCGCCCGTCTCATACGACACCACGCTGTCCGCGTAGCGCGCGTACTCCGCGGGCGTGTCGAAGGAGAGACGGCCCACGGCGTACGACAGGGAGAGTGAGTGCTGCACGTCGAATGGGATGGCGTCGGGCCCTCCCACGAGCAGGAGGTAGTAGGGAACGAGGGTCGGCTCCACGTCTCCGATGGGCGCTCCGTGCCGCTCCAGGAACTGATGCGCCGTCTCACCGGGCTGGTACGTGAGGACGTGGCACCGGTCCGCTTCTTCCATGCGCTCGCGCCGATGGGCGATGAGCGGCTCCAGGCTCTTGCGAAGCTCCTCGGAGGCGGACGCCGGGAACACCACGCCCCAGCCGGCCTTCGTGTAGTCCTCCGGAGGCGCGTCGGGCGGCAGGCCGAAGCTGAGACGCATGGGGAGGAACTCAAGCCACTTCCTCCACGCTTCGAAATACGCGGCCTCACCCCGAGGCTCCGCCACCTCCGCGGCCGCGGGCAATGCGATGGGCGGCACCAAGTACTGCCCGGTGACGCCATCGATGCCGTTGAAGACCAGCGGATCCTCCGGAGGTGGCATGGGTCGCTCCACGGTGTCAGTCGGCGTCAGGAGTGCAGTTGCGCCTGGGGAGGCATATAGAGACAACAGTCCATCGCGACTTCCCATGCGTCGTCGGTCTGACCGAGTGCACGATAGACGTGGGTGCGCACCTCTCGCACCACGCTGACCAGGGCCTGGTCCCAGTCCGGATGGGTGAACGCCTGGGCGACGAGCGCATTCATTTCGAACTCCAGCTCCTCGGGTAGCGAGGGAATCACCAGGACGGCGGTGAGCTGTCCGGAGGCCGCGAGCTCAGCCGCGAAGCCCCGCGCCGTGGCAGCCCTCAGGCGATCACTCTCCACGCGTTGGGTGTCCAACAGCTGCGGACCCGTCAGTACGCAGACCCGGAGCTTCGGCATCCAGGCGATCAGGTGTTCCGCAGATATGAGCTTCTGGCGCTCCAGGGAGCGGTGCTCAGAGTGTTCCGATGTGGTGAGTTCCATCCGGGGGCCGCTTGCCGTAGGAAGGGCGGAGGCCCGAAGGTACAGCAGGTCCACGGAGGCTGCGGTGGCATCGGGCTCCAGGTCCTCGCCCCTGCCCAGGACACGAGGTGTTCGCTGGGGCGCGGTGTCCAGCCAGCGCTGCATGAGGCGCCGCTGGGACAGGGCATGCCCCAACTCGACGCCGACGTGCTGAAGCGGGCGCACCCACAGGGTAGATACAGGCACGCTAAGAATGCTGACGCGGCGAAGGTCAACGGAGAGCTGTTCCAAAGGTTGGGAACGGAGCGCGGTCGCGATTATGGCCTCCCAACACAGGCCGGACACCTGGGGCGCCACCGCGAAGGCGGCTTCGCCTCCCGTCCATTGCTCGAAGGATGGCAGTGTGCTGAGGGACGGGCGCAGCCTCCACGCCATCGTTTCGTAGGCTCGGTGCTGATAAAGCACGGTGGGTTCGAGCCTGCCCTCTATCGCATTCAGCTCCACGTGGACGGGGCCCGCTCCTCCGACAGGTGCATCCTCGGGCCTCGGGGCTGAAGGGCGGGCTGTGACGAGCAAGGAAGAACGACGTAGGGGCGGTGCTGGTTGATGCTGAGGCATGGGCGCGAGCGGGCTTATGCTTGCGGGAGGAGGAATGGACCTTGCCTGGGCCTTTGAGAGCACTTCCGAGAGCGCCTGAATCTCCGTGGGCAGCGGCCGCTTGATGAGGGGGGTGTTCAAGATCATGCGCTCGAAGAGGGAGCTGCCGTCGGACAGGTCCTGGATGGCCGCCTGCGTGGCAGCGGCACGCAGGAGGATCTGCCGCCAATCCGCGTTGGCGTCAGCCAGGGCCAGAAGCTGATCGGGGAGAGATGCAGGTACGAGGCCACCCGAGAGGAATGGTGCGGTGCTGCCCAGCCCTGAGGTCAACGGCAGCAATTCCAGGCTCGAGTGCAACTCTCCTTGGAGCCGCTCCAGATTCGGGTGGGGAAGTCGCAGGAGGGCCACGATCCTCGTCAGGGAGGACAGGAGGAAGCCCTCATGGTCCTCGCTCCGCCAGAACCACTCGACCGCCGTGGCAAGCAGTTGGGCCCCAGGGCCCGGCAGTCTCAAGGCCAGCAGCTCGCCTTCATCCATGGCGAGTTGGGCCGCGGCACGGGGCCCCAGCTTGCGTATGAGCTTAGCAATCCGCTGAGGCGAAACCTGGAGACCCAGAGATTGCGCTCGAAGAAGCAGGCGAAGTGCTTGAGGCGTGGAGAGGCCTTTCGTCCATCGCCAGGCATCGAACGTCCACCTGGCCGTAAAGACTGGGGCCATGCCGAACTGGCTTTCGAGCTGTGCGGCTTCGACAGTATCCAGCAACAGGGACAGCGCCCAGAAGTCCTCTGCTGGATCTTCCACGGGGGCGGGATGTTCGAAGGCCCAGGTCACTGCGAGCCGTGCGCTCGCGGCATCCAACACGGGAAGGGCGCGCCAGCAGGCATGGTGGAGCCAAGGCTTAAGCCGATGTTCATGCTCGGCCCATACCCCAAGCATGCCCGTCAGATTGGGCTGCTCCAGACCCATTCGGGCCATCGGCGGCGCGTATTGATGGAAGTAATGCTCAGGCGCTGCTGGTGGAACATTGACAAGCACCTCATCGAGCGACATCCCTTCGCGTGGATCCCGCATGCGGCGCAATATCTCAAGACGAACCACTCCGGCCTGGATGGCTCCATTGACAGTGTGAGCGGTCTTTTGTTCGAGCGAAACGGCTTTGCGTAGTGCGTCCAGCGCCGTGTTCAGCAGCCCCATTTCCCCCAAGCAGCGGGCGTATGCAATTGAGGAAATCGGAAGCTCCCAATGCGCGTTGCAGGCTGGCGTTCCGAACTGGGAGCGCCGGGCAGCCCAGCCCATGGCCTCGAGTTGGCCGAGTGGTTCGCGAGGAGGTTGCACCGCGCTCGTCAGGTGCAGGAAGGCACTACAGAGGCGATCCTGGTCCGCACCGCTCGGGTCGAGGTGTCCCCACTGTCTGACGATGCCTTCTCCGTCCACCTCCGCCCAACTCTTCAAGAGCTGATCCGCAGAGAACACGTCCGGGTAAAGTGAACGGACCATTTCAAGCCGGATACGGGCGCCCATGTCCTCGGGCGCCTTCCAATCCAACCATTGCTGTTTCGTTGGTCCGACGCGGACCTGCGCAATCGCCTTGAGGAAACACTTCGCCACCTCCTTCGGCTTCTTGCGCACGAGGACGAATGCACGCGCGACCGTCGCGAGGGCGAAGCCCGCGAGTGCCGGCGAAATGTTCGCGGTGGCGGCCCAGTTCGCGGTCCGCGACAGGAGCGGGACGGACAGTTGTGAGAGAGGCTTGTCTCGCTCGACCTGCTCGACGATGGCCTCCAGCGCGCCAACCCATGCGGCCTGGAGCGGTTCGTCCCAGGTTTCTAGGTGCCAGTGCTCAGCTTGATCCCAGAGGCGCCTAACGCGGGCGGGGGGGATTGCCGATCCGCTGGCATTCGCCGCGATGAATTGTCCAAGCAGAGCCCGGATGCGCAGGAGGATGTCGTCCGTGGAGCGTTCGACTTCCATCCAATCGTCCGGGAACGCTCGGCCCTGATGGACTCTGCTTGCGGCGAGCGTTGCCAACACTTGGGCCCGGAAGGGCCGGACGCTCGCGGGGCTGTCGCTCGCTAGGGGGGCCTCGTCCGCCAGCAGCGCGACGCAGACCGCGCCGAGCGCCAGGAACCCTCCAGAACCGACCGCTCGCTGCTCGATCCCTCGCCACCATGACATGGCCCGCTCCGGCGCATCCCGAAGCAGCCTGGCACCCAGGACATAGTGAAAGCCCGCCGTCCCTTCGACGGGCTGTTCAAGCGTGAGTTGCTCAATCCGCTCCGCCGCGCGCCGGGAGGCCTCCCTGAGAAATGCTGGCTTTGTGGCGCGGAAGTGGGCTTCGAGCCTTCGTCGCAGCCTTTCGTCCACCTGGAAATGTGACGCGTCCAGTTGGACCCAATCCTGGCGGATCAGCTCCCGGAACGCGGCCTCGAAGGCTTCGGGCGCACCAGTCCAGGTGTCGCGCAACAGCGCCTCATCGAAGCGACCCAGGACTGCGACCATGGGCAGCAGCTTCACCAAGTCAGCATTGTCGAGCCGCTCCACGATGCGCAGTTCGACGTAGCGATCGCGGCCGGACACCGCCAGGTCCTCCGGCGTCACGCGGGCGTCCTCGCGTACCCAGTCCGTGTAGAGGACGACGTCGAAGGGGTTGAATCGCTCCACACCCGTGGCGCTGAAGGACACTGCGACCCGGAAAGCGGACGTCCAAGAGTCCTCGCGCGTCTTGGCCAGAAGGGCCATCCGCAGCTCGGGCGTTAGGGGGCGTTGATTCACACGCGGCTGATTGAAGTACAGCTCTACTTCCTGCTGGGAGAAGGACTGCATCTCATGCAGCCGGAGGAAGCTGCGCGTGGGAAGCCAGGGTTCGGGATTCGCCAGCCGCCAGTCCCGTCCGCTGGAGGCGAGCGCCCGACGGCCGAAGAACAGGACGCGGAGCTGAGGCACCAGCTGATGAAGTGCCTCAAGCAACTGGAAGGTGGCGGCGACGTTCGCGGGCTCATCCCACGAAGAGAGCTTCGCCAGCTCCTCGCACGTGTCGAAGAGCAGGAAGATCGGCCCATCCAACTCATGCAGGATGCCCGCGAAGGCACGGAGCATCTCCTGCCAGGTCGGTGTCCGCTGGATGTCCTGCCACGACCGCGCTGAAGCACCTGCGATTTCCCGCACCATCAGGCGCGTCCGGTCGAACCAGTTCAGGCTCCGGCTGAATCGGCCGGGGCCTCCTTGCAGGAAGAGCTGCTCCGCGAGTTGTTCGATGAGCAGCCACGGTGCCTGGGTCGGGTACGCGGGGTTGAGGTGATCGAAGTCCACCCGGGCCCAGGTGCCTCCCTCCTTGGAGATGATCCGGGTGCACAGGTGGCGCACCAGCATCGTCTTGCCCACTCCTGCCTTGCCCACGAAGTGCAGTGCCCAGGCGGAGGTGTCCACGGGGGCGAGCCATAGCTCCAGGAATGCGAGAAGCTGCTCCTCGCGTGGGATGTAGTGCTTCAGTCGGCGCTCGTCCTCCCGGCGGATCTGGAGGAAGTCGATACGCCGGGACGCGGCTGTGGCTACCGCGCCGAGCATGGGTCCGAAGATGGGCTCCAGGTACTGGGCCGTGCGCACCCAGCTCATGGCCTCAGCGATCAACGCCTCCTCGGCTTCTGGAGAGTTGGGCGTGGAAGCTGCTCCCAGCAAGCCCTCGATCCGCGCATGGAATTCATCGACCAGGGCCTTCGGTTCCGTTCCTCGCACCGCCAGTTGCGCCCAGCGGCGGGTGGGGGCGGGGACCAGTTCGCGCACCTCGGGTGCGGAGAGCTTCAACCCGAGCTTGTGGCTCAGGTCGCGCAGGGACTGTCCATCCGCGAGAGTCTCCTCCTGCATGCGCCGCAACTCACGCTGGCGGAGGTCGGGAGGCATCCAGTACTCGCAAAAGGGACGCACATCCAGGTCCAGCCCGGACACCTCACGGGACTGGCATAGCCCCTCCTCACGTAGCCGCTCCAGGATAGGGGACGTCGGGTCCGTTCCTTGGGGGAATTCACAGGCATGCGCCAGTGCTTGCGTCCACACTGGAACGAGCAGCAGCCACCGGACGGCGGCTCCGAAGTCGCGTAGGGTTTCGTCGCGCTCCCTGCGGGTCTCCAGGATGTTCTGTTCGACGAGTTGGTCTATGCGCGCTAGCTCATTGCTCAGGTCGGTGCTCATGACGCCCCGCTCCGGCTCGGGAGCGGGCCCTGGAACAACGCGCTCATGGTTGCCTCGTCATCCGCCTGTATCAGCATCTCCAAATCGCTGAGAGCCTTGATCACGCAATCCAGGCGCTCATTGTCGTGGAGCTGTGAAGGCAGGCCCTTCACAGCATCCCTGACAAGTCTTTCGAAGAGCCTGCTCGCCTTGATGTCCACAGGGTTCGGCACCTGCGGGGGATGTCGCAAAAGAATGTATTGGTTGTAGATGAGAGGCTCCAGGTCCTCCGGGAATCGGCCGATGTCGTGGCGTTCCACCAAAGTACGTTCCAGAAGCGACTTGATGTCCATGTCATCCTGGACTCTGCCCGGATAGCGACGGCAGCTCAGCACCACGGGAGTCGTCATGGCGTCGGCGCACAGCCGACGCTCCAGCATGCCTACCACCGTTTTCAGCGCAGGCGCCCAATGGTGGATGCCATCCAGCATCAGCAGCGCCCCCTTGCAATTTGCCTCCTTCGCCAGGGCCGCCAGGTCCATTGCCAGCGCGAGCCGCAGAACCATCGGGTCCGTCAGGCCTCCCAGGTCGAATGCCTCGGCCACGTCCGGGTGGAGCGCTGCCTTGGGCAGCTCCTTCTGTCGTAGGAGCGCACGCAACTGCGAGTCCTGCGCGGTCGGCAGTCCCCAATCGCTCCGGATATCCCGCAGTCGCTTGTACAGCTCACGGACAAGGTCCTCGGTGCTTGGATTGCCGCTCACCTCCGGGAGGCCAACGAGGACGGGCACGTAGCCCGCGTAGAGCGCGTGTACCGCCAGTTCGCGCATCAGGTGTGTGGCCCCGTACTTCACCGGCGCCGGCTCCATGGGCGGTCCGACGATGGCAAAGTGTGTCTCCGCACAGCGCCCTGAGTCCAACCAGCGCCCGAAGTCGCGGAATGCGTCCAGCCGGTCGCAGAACGGGTGTTTCAGACGGAGGTTGTTCGCAATCTGTTGTCGGACGGAGGACTGCTGCACATCCACCAGTTCCAAGCGGGAATCGGTGTCTCCGCGGACGACGAGCTGTGAATAGGCCCAGTCGCTGGTGGAGTGACGCCCGTCTAGCAACTGGAGTCCTGCACGGCGGCCTGTGGCGGTCGCGCGTCCCAGGTCTACGGGCACGTTCGCGGGGCTCTCCAGCAGCGACTCATAGAGGCGGCGAGTGAAGAGGCGCGAGGCGTGGTCGGCCACCTGTCCTGCCATGCCCACCACCATCGAGATGCCCAGCCAGGCCAACTCCACTGCGAAGGACGCTTGGGGCACGCTTCCCGAGGCTGCTTCCTGCGGAGTGGGCATCCGGCCACTCGCAGAATCACAGGCATTGACCACTACCACGGAAGGCAGAGGCACTCCTGTGCTCAGGAGATACGCATGGAGATCCTGTGCACTCCAGCGCTTAAGCCCTTCGCGCTCTTCGGCAGGGGAGGCCGTCCGACCCGGCTTGAGATGGATACAGCCCCATTCGCCGTGGCAGATGAAGTGGAGGACCGTGGGCTTGTAGTGCTTCACGGCCTCGTGCAGGTCCTCCCCATTGGCCGCGATGAGGACACGGTGGTCCAAGCCCCGTCGCCGGGTGCGCAGGTGTCGGAGCAGGCCCAGGTACTCAGCGCCAGCACGGATTTTCGTGTCCGCCAAGTCTGTGCCCACCACGAACAGCACCCGTAGGTCTATGGGCGTTCGCGGCGGCGTGGAACCCGTGGAGGGAACCCGCCGGACCATCGCCACCTCCGGTGCGTGCTGCTCCGCGAGGAAGCCCGTCGCGTCGCGCATCAGCTCCCAGTGCAGCCGGCCCAGCTCCCACTCGCCGACATCCCATTCGAGCACCAGCTCCAGGAAGTCTCCTGGGGGGCAGCGCCCCTGGAGCTGCTTCCAGAAGGTCCCGCCCAGGAGCGTCTCCAGCAGGTAGCGGCCGAAACCGCTCAGCTGCCCCTGGGTCGGTGTTCCCGCCTGGATGCTGGCGAAGGCACCTCGCAACCCCTTCTCGGGGGTGGTGCCCTGCCAGAGCGCCTGCACCTCCGGAAGGGCCTCCAATGCCGCCTCCGCAGTGGGGAAGGGGAAGCCCGTGTCCAGGCGCCGCAGGGAGTGGAGCAGCGTGCCGTCCACCTCCACGCGCCAACAGGCCATGGGCGACGGGACGTCTTCCCGGACCACCGAGATGATCGTCCTCACGCGGCCCCCGTGGCGGCTTCGAGGTGTTCCACGTCTAGATCCAGGAGGATCTCGGAGAGCCGGTCACCGTCCACGCGCGCGGAGTCCGATGTCCGAGGAGCGCTGCGCCGGCCCGGCAGCCGCTTCTCGCCCAGCAGCTGCGGCACTGCCGCCGACAGGGCTTCGAGTGCCTCCGCGTCCTCTTCCGCGTCGACGCGCTCCCACGCGGCGAGCGCGGCGCTAGTCATCCGCCGGGGACCGGCGAGATCGAACGGCGAGGGCACCGTGGGCCACTCCAACGCGGACTTTCCCGCGTCGAAGCCCAGCAGCTCTTTCAAGGACACATCGTGACCAGGCAGGTCCGCGAGCGACGCCTCGACTACCGCATCGACGAGCCGGTAGTCCTCCGCAGCGGGGTCGCCCTCCGCGACCAGCCGGTGGGGTTCCCAGCCGTCCAGGGTGGCGCGTGCGCCGGACAGGCCCAGCACCTCAGCGACCCGAACGAGCAGGTGCAGACGGACGGCTGCGGGAGGATAGCGCTCGCGCCCCACCCGCATCCGTGCGTCGGAGTGCTGTTCGAACTCCACCATGGCCCGCACGGCGGCGGTGCCAAAGGAGAGCACCGAGTACACGTCCGCGAAAACCTCTTCCGACCACCCGCCCCAGCGTTGGGCGGCGACGCCAGCGTCCTCGATGGCAAGGGTTTCCGAGGCTACATTGACCGCCTGCTCCAGCAGGGCGCGGAAGCCCGTGACGAGCCCCAGCTGAAATTGGAGCTGGTGGCCCACCTCGTGGCCAATGAAGACGAGCCACCACGGCGAGGCGACGCAGGAGATGGGCAGGTGGAGCAGCGCCATGGGCAGCTGCTCCAGATAGTCGGATAGCAGCGGCCCGCCATCCCGGCGGAGCTCGCGGCCCACCAGGGCCCTGGGCGTGGCAGCGGCGGAGTACTCCAGGTCGATGAAGGGCAGGGGCGTGGGACCGCCCGTTACGCTCAACCCCAGGGCCGGAGCCCGCTCGAACACGGGACGCCAGGCGCTCCAGACCACCTCGTCCGCCGCCCGCAGGACAGGTGCGAGGCGTGGGTCGTCGCGCTGGTCGAGCCGATCGCGGAAGTATTTCCAGAGCCGGCGCAACCACAGGATGCGGTGATCATGCCGCCGGCACTCCTCGGCGAACTCGCCCCGGGGCTGATCCAGCCGCAAGGCGTCCAGGTGCTTCTCCAGCCCCCGGGCCGCCCCGGTGACACAGTCTTCCAGCGCCACGTACTGGCTGGTGTGCTGTCCGCACACGTCCTTCGCGCGTCGCTGCTCCAGCCACGCCGCGAACTCAGTGCGCAGCGCCCGCAGCTCGCGGCGTAGTCGTTCGCGCTTCCGACGGTTCAGATCCCCCACATCACTCATTGTGCCCGCCATCCTAGCCCCAATGCCGGTCAGTTAGCGCAGGGGCGCTTGACCCACTTCTTGTCGTAGTTGCTCATCTATATCTTTACGACGCGTGGGTAGCGCCTCTCGATCCTTCCTTCCGGGAGCAGCAGCAGTCCCAGGTGCCTGCGCAGGTCGAGCAGGTGCTCGGGAATCCGCCCGGGCGCCAGCGGCGGAGTCGACCAGACCGTAGGGCCCAAAGCGCACCGCGGCCACTAGGTGGGAGCGCGCCGCCATCAGTGCCACCGCCCGCACGATGGGATAGGCGCTGCCTGCGCGAATCCCGTTGCCAGGGTTGCCACCGAACTGCTCCCAGTTGTCGGGCGAGTCCGGCACCCGCACCGTCGTCCCGTCCAGGGCGTACACGGCCAGCTTGCGCCAGGGGTGGGCCTTCGCACTGCGGTGGGCCCAGTGCGAGGCCGTCGTATGGAAGAGGTACTCCATCGGCTCGTCGCCCAGCCGCTGGCGGGCCTGAGTCAACACGCTGGGCGCGACGGGCTTGGGGCCCGCGCCGGCCGGCAGCGCTACATTCAGAAACGAGGCGACGCGCGCAATGGACTCGTTGCGCATCAGCGCCATGCCCACCACCAACCAGACGACCTGGTCGGCCGGCAGGCGCCGACGGCGCAAGGAGGCGAGGCCCGTGGCCACCACGGCCTCCTCCACCCACACCGGGTCGATGTGCTGCCGAAACCGGTCGAACTGCTCGGGAGCCACCAAGACGGCGCCCTGGACGGCCTGTGCCAGACCCATGCGGCGATCTCCCAGAACGAGATCGCCATACCCTCAACCAAGCTGGTAGTCCCTCGCAAGGGCTACCTAACTGATCGGCATTGGCCCTAGACCTCGGCACGACTGGCATCCGCAAGGTCGCATACACGGACCGGACGTAGGGGCAGGCATTCGTCTTCAGCGTCTACGGCAACTGGAATGCAGCCACTGGGTACCAGTTCTAACAGCGGCCACTCCGGTGGGCGTAGCGGGTGGACCGTATATCCGATGCTCGAAGATCATCGACTACAGCGGGAACACCCCGTCGTGACGTTCACCCTCTCCAGCGACTGAGTCGTCTGCCCGACACCTCCTGGCCCCACAGGGCAACGGTGTGGCGGGAATCCCGTATGGCCCGTTCGAGCCCTGCTGGACTTGTGGCGTGCGAACGCAAGTCATTGTGGAGTGTCTGACTTTGACCTGATGCGTCTGGCATTGTGGGGCGTGTCTGTGTTCACGTCCGCTCCGCGTCCGGCGCGCCTGGCACCCCTCGCCATGACCGTCCGGCCGTGAGGGAGAACACTCATGACGAAGAAGCCCAGTTTCCAGGATGTGGTGGAGGGCTGGCTGGCCGGCAATGAGGAGTCCCAAGGCATGACCAACCCGGCGGGACCGCTCTTCGTGGGAGGTGAGCGCACCGAACAGGCGCTCACCGAGTCCAGCCTGGTGGCGGACACGGGTTGCAGCGGCTGCACCGCGTCCATCGACGTCCACTGTTGTTGATGCCAGCGGGAGGCTCCCGTCCGTCCGTCTGAAGCATCCCTCCGGCGCCACATCCCGGTGCCGGAGGGCCTTCCGAGAAATCCCCTCATCCGGTCCTCACCCCCAAGGGAGCCCCACCCATGGTGCATGAGCAAGCGTTGACGGTCACCGAAGTCCCGCCCGCCGGGTGGCTCGCTCGCCCCGTGAACATCTTGCTGGCGCCGCAGTTGGAGACGCTGTCGGAGCGGCTGGCTCGGATGGCGGACCTCTCCGCCCGGGAGCGCGAGGTCGTGGAGACAGCGGCGCGGCAGGCCGTGGGCTTCAGCGCCCAGCTCAAGCTCAACCGAGTGTTGCTCCTGGAGCTTCACGCGGCGGGGTTGGAAGGGTGGCTGGATGCCACGGACTCCGAGGGCCGGTGGAACCAGTTCCTCGACCGGGCGTGCACCTCCGGCTTCCACGCGCACCTGCGCGAACGCTATCCGCCGCTCCTCGACCGGCTGGCCACCGTGGGCCGGCTCCAGGCCCAGGCGGTGTTGCGGCTCGCGGAGCGGTTCGTCGCGGACCGGGACGCACTGTCCGCCTTGCCAGGCCAGCCTCGCGGTGCGCTGAAGCGGCTGCGGCTGGGCGAGGGCGATGCCCACCGGGGCGGACAGACGGTCGCGTTGCTCGAAATGGAAGAGGGGCAGGTGCTGTACAAGCCCCGGTGCATGCGCGTGGACCGCGCGCTGGAGGGACTGCTGTCGAGGCTGCTCGCGCCGGATGACGCCGCCACGCGCATCCGGGTGCCGTCCGTGCTGGTGCGCGCGGGCTACGGCTGGGCGGAGTTCGTGGAGCACCGCTTCTGCGAGGGCGAAACCGAGCTCGCGCGCTTCTACCGGAACCTGGGCCACTGGCTCGCGGTGATGCGCCTGCTGGGCGGCACGGACCTGCACTCGGAGAACCTCATCGCGCACGGGCCCGTGCCGGTGGTGGTGGACGTGGAGAGCCTCTTCACCCCGGATCCGCCCGTGCCCCCGGCGGAGCGCGGGCTGGCGGTGGACCTGGCGGCGAAGGCCATCCGGGGCACCGTGCTGCGGACGGGCCTGCTCCCCGTGCGCAGCGGGGGCCCGGGCCTGGGCGGCTTGGACATCTCCGCGGCGGGTTCCCTCCCGGGCCAGCAGCCGCGCATCCACGTGCCCACCATCGTGGGCGGCGGCTCGGACGCGGCCCACCTGGGCATGACGTGGGTGGAGCGTCCGCCGTCGAGGAATCATCCCAGCCCGGAGCCCGTGCTCGCGCGGCATTGGGATCAGGTCGTCGGCGGCTTCCGCGAGCTCACGTCGCGGATGAAGTCGCTGGACGCGGACGGAGAGCTGCGCCCGATGCTGGAGCCGTTCATGGGCGCGGTGGTCCGGCGCATCCTGCGGCCCACGCAGACCTATTCAGAGCTGCTGCGCATGCTCTGGCATCCGGCGTCACTGCACGACGCGCCGAAGGCCCGCGAGAAGGCACACGACGTGATGCGCCGCAACGCGGAGGTCTCTCCCGGTGCGCCGTCCTCGACGCCCGTCATCGAGGAGGAGCTCTCGGACTTGTGCGTGGGCGACATCCCCGTGTTCACGCTGCCCGTGACCCGGAGCGTGATCGACGCCACGGTGGAGGCGTGGCGCTCCGTGGATGAGTCGCTGGAGGAGATGACCATCCAGAGCACGTTGATCAGCGCCTATCTCAACGAGAAGGCCCTGCCGCCACGCGTCCCCGCGCCTGTCACTTCAGCGCGCAAGGAGCGCCTGGATGCGCGGCGCCGGGCCCAGCTGTCCACGCTGGTCCGCCGCGTGCGCGACGCGGCCGTGCGGGGTCCGGACGGCACGGTGACGTGGATCAGCCCGGTGCTCGCCGAGTACGGCTGGGCGGTGCGGCCCCTCTCCGCCGAGCACTACAGCGG
Organism: Corallococcus sp. AB032C; assembly: GCF_003668935.1. NCBI lineage: Bacteria > Pseudomonadati > Myxococcota > Myxococcia > Myxococcales > Myxococcaceae > Corallococcus > Corallococcus sp. AB032C. Next base: position 22,560 of record NZ_RAWP01000127.1, read on the forward strand.
GCAGGGCGGCGTCGCGGTGGTGCTGGCCCAGTACCTGCGCGAGGTCCACCACGGCCGCGCCGACGCGGTGGAGGGACTGCCCGCGCTGCTGGAAGGCACGCTCGCGGTGCTGCGCGCCACGGAGGACCGCGTGCCGGTGAAGTCGCCGGGTGGCTTCTCCGGGCTCGCGTCGCAGGTGTGGATCTGGTCCACGCTGCACGACCTGGGCACCGTCCCCGGCGCGTTGGACCGGGCCCGCGAGCGCGCGGCGGTGCTGACGCCCCAGGTGCTGGATGCGGACGGACTGCTGGAGGTGCTGGGCGGCGTGGCGGGCGTCATCGTCCCGCTGCTCAACCTGGTGGACCAGACGGGCGAATCACAGTGGCTGGACATCGCGGCGCACGCGGGGCAGCGGCTGGAGGACACGGCGCGGAGCGTGGCGGGGGACGCGCGGTGGTCCACGTCGATGTTCCCGGAGCCCATCGGCGGCTTCGCGCACGGCACGGCGGGCATTGGCTGGGCGCTGGCTCGGCTGGGCCTGAGCGCGGCGGGGACGGCGGCGGACCGGCGCCGGTGGCGGAGCCTGTCCGAGCGCGCCTTCGACTTCGTGGACGGGCTCTACCGGCCGGACGTGGGCAACTGGATGGACCTGCGCCGCCCGGACGCCATGGATCAGCTGACGACCTGGTGCCACGGGAGCACGGGCATCGGCCTGGCGGCGGCGGACCTCTTCGCGCGCACGGGGCTGCCGCGCTACGAGGACCTGTTCCAGCGGGCCCGGGCCGCGGCCGTGCGCGAGGGCTTTGGCTGGACCCACACCCTGTGTCACGGCGACCTGGGATTGTGGGAGCTGATGGAGACGGCGCGGCGGCTGTCCTCGGAGCCGCTCGGGCAGGAGCGGGAGACGCTGGACGCGGAGCTCATCTCCGGCCTGGAGGCACGTGGCCCCGTGGCGGGGCTCGCCCGTGACGCCTTTTCGCCCGGGCTGATGGCGGGGCTGGGCGGCGTCATCCACACGCTCTTGCGCATGCACCCGGAGAGCCGGCTCGCGTCGCCGCTGCTGCTGGGGCGCGCGCGGGACCTGGACCCGGACGCGGTCTGACGCGTGCGTCACCGGCCCGCCCATGACGGGTGGCCGGTGACGCGAAGGGGACGTCAGTCGCGGGTGTCGCGGCGCACGGTGACCTTGCGGCCGCGCAGCGTGGAGCCCTTCAGCGCGGAGATGATGCGCGCGGCTTCCGGCTCCGGCACCTCCACGATGGAGTACATGTCCGCGATGTGGATCGCGCCGATGCGCGAGGAGTCGAGCCCCGCCTCGCCCGCGATGGCGCCCACCAGGTCCGCCGGCCGCATGCCCGCGGTGCGGCCCGCGCCGATGAACAGGCGCGTGACGTTCCACTCCGGCGCGCGCGCGGGACGCGCGGGGGCCCGCTCGGCCCGTTCGCCGCGCTCAGCCCGTTCGCCGCGCTCGGCTCGCTCTCCGCGCTCGCCCCGGTCGGCGGTGCGGGGGCCTCGCGACGGGCGCTCGGCGTCTCGGTCCGCGAACTTGCCCGGAGGACCGGAGCGCTCCGTGCGCGGGAACTTCCGCTCCGCCGGCGCCGACACCTGGGGGATGTCCTGCTCGGCGGAGTCCTTGCCCTCGTCCTCCTTCTCCTGGAGGAGCTTGATGGCGGCGGCGGCCACGTCCATGACGCTGAACTCGCCGGACAGGTCCTCCGCGATGCCGCGGAACGCGTCCAGCTCCCCGCCCACGAGCGCCTCGCGCAGCGACGAGCGGATCATCTCCAGCCGGCGCGCGCGCAGGTCCGACACGGTGGGGACCGCGGTGACCTCGATGCGCTGGCCGGTGAGCCGCTCGATGTTGCGCAAGAGCCGGTGCTCGCGGGGCTCCAGCAGGGTGATGGCCACGCCCTCGCGGCCGGCGCGGCCCGTGCGGCCGATGCGGTGCACGTAGGCCTCCGGCGCGTTGGGCACGTCGAAGTTCACCACGTGCGTCAGCCGGGGGATGTCCAGGCCGCGCGCCGCGACGTCCGTGGCGATGAGCAGGTCCGCCGCCTGCGACTTGAACTGCTTGATGACGCGGTCGCGCTGCTCCTGGCTCATGCCGCCGTGCAGCGCGTGCGCGCGCCAGCCCCGGCCGTTGAGGGACGTGGTGAGCTCATCCACCTCCGTGCGCGTGCGGCAGAACACGATGGCGGCGGTGGGGGACTCCAGGTCCAACACGCGACCCAGCGTGGCGATCTTGAACGCGCGCGGGACGATGTAGGCCGTCTGCCGGACGCGCGGCATCTCCCCGGCCTCCAGCTTCTCCTTCTCGATGCGCACGCGCACCGGCTGGTGCAGGTGGCGCTCCGCGATGCTGGCGATGCGCGGGGGCAGGGTGGCGGAGAACAGCGCCGTCTGCCGCTTCTCGGGCGTCTCGGAGAGGATGGCCTCCAGGTCGTCCGCGAAGCCCATGTCGAGCATCTCGTCCGCTTCGTCCAGGACCACGGTCTGCACCAGGTCCAGCTTCATCGTCTTGCGGCGCAAGTGGTCCAGCGCGCGGCCCGGCGTGGCGACGATGACGTCCACGCCGCGCTTGAGCACGCGCAGCTGCCGGCCAATCTCCTGTCCGCCGTAGAGCGGGAGCACGCTGACGCCCAGCTTCTGGCCGTAGCGGTGGATGGCCTCGGACACCTGCATGGCCAGCTCGCGCGTGGGCACGAGCACCAGCGCGGAGGTGCTGTGCGGTCCGGCGGCGCCGGGCTTCAGGTGCTGGAGGAGCGGCAGCGAGAACGCGGCCGTCTTGCCGGTGCCCGTGGCGGCGATGCCCAGCAGGTCCTTCTGGGCCAGCAGCGGCGGGAGCGCGGCGGCCTGGATGGGGGTGGGCTCTTCGTAGCCGAGAGTCGTCAACGCCTCGACGAGCTCGGGCTTGAGCCCGAGGGCTTCGAAGGTGGGGGTTTCGGGG